>NZ_JBBKBG010000023.1:0-42873 GCF_037892545.1 Pseudogracilibacillus sp. ICA-222130 | reverse complement strand
TTTAAAGTAGTCTTTTTTAGTTTAATTGTATTTCTTAAGCAATAATCAAGTATAAACAAAAATAAACAAAAATAATATTGCTATAAACAAAAGTGTATGGTATATTACTTTTAAAGAAAAGAGGGAATAGTCAGAAAATTAATAGATTAGAGGTGAAAGAAATGTCAGAGTATCTGTTGGAACTCAGAAACATTGTAAAAGAATTCCCAGGAGTGAAAGCGCTTAACAATGTGGATTTCAAGTTGAAAAAGGGTGAAATTCATGCATTGATGGGAGAAAATGGTGCAGGTAAATCAACATTTATAAAAATAATCACAGGGGTTCATCAACCAAATGAAGGAGAAATATATGTTAAGGGAAAAAAAGTTGTATTTAATGATCCGAAAGAAGCTATCTCACATAATATTTCTGCAATTTATCAACACGCAACAAATTATCCTAATTTAACTATTACAGAAAATGTTTTTATGGAAAATGAAATAATACACAAAATTACTAGGAAAATTAATTGGACAAAAATGCATGAGGAAACAAGGGGTCTTTTGCAAAGCTTAGGGTCGAATTTAGACCCTACAAGGGAAATAAGTTCTTTAAGTGTTGCAGAGCAACAAATAGTCGAAATTGCGAAAGCGCTTTCCCAGGATGCGGAAGTTATTATTATGGATGAACCAACTGCTGCATTAACACATCGTGAGAGTGAACAGTTATATCATATTGCTGAAAATCTAAGGGATGAAGGTGTTGGAATTATATTTATATCACATAGATTTGAAGATATGTTTCGGCTAGCTGATACGGTTACAGTTTTACGTGATGGTAATTACATAGTTAATTGGCCAATAGAAGAGGTAACACATGATAAACTTATCCAAGCTATGGTGGGTAGAGAGATCAAGAAGTTATATCCTGAGAAACATAATGAAATAGAAGAAGAAATTTTACGTGTTGAGAACATAAGTAAGAAGGGGTTCTTTCAAGAAGTTTCATTTCAATTGAATAAAGGTGAAATATTAGGATTAACTGGACTAGTTGGTGCAGGTAGAACTGAAGTATGCCAAAGTATTTTTGGAATCAATCCAATAGATGAAGGAGCAATTTATATTCATGGAAAAAAAACTGAAATTAGTTCACCAATTAAAGCTATAAAAAATGGTATACATTATTTACCTGAGGATAGACAGGATCAGAGTCTGATAATGTCATGGGAAATTTATAAAAATATAACTTTATCTTCTTTAAAAGATTTTTCAAAATATGGTCTAATCGATGAAAAACAAGAATTAGAGATATCAAAAAAACTTAGTGAAAAATTAGAAGTTAAGACTCCATCAGTGTTTTATACAGTAGACTCGTTGTCTGGAGGAAACCAACAAAAAGTATCTATTGCTAAGCTTCTAACTCATGATGTGGATATTTTAATTTTTGATGAACCGACAAAAGGTGTTGATGTGGGAGCGAAATCATCTATTTACAATATTATTGCCGAATTAGCGGAACAAGGATATGGAATAATTTTAATTTCTTCAGAAATGACCGAAATTTTAGGATTAAGTGATCGTATTATTGTAATGAAGGAAGGGAGATTGACAAAAGAGTTTGTACAAGAGGAAGCAACGCAGGAATTGATTTTAGAAGCGGCAATGTCAGAGTGAGGTGATAGGGATGACAGAGAATAAAGCCAAAGAAAGCTTATTGTTAAAAGTTGCAAAACACAGGGAGTTTGGATTAATTGTTTTTATTATATTGCTATCCATTATCATTCAAGTGATAAATTCTAGTTTTTTAACATTAAGTAATTTAAATGATTTATTAACAAATACTTCTATATTAATAATTCTGTCTATAGGAATGTTAATGATTTTGTTGACTAGGGGTATTGATTTATCTATTGCTGCAACACTTGCTTTATCAGGAATGATCACTGCGCAAATGTTGAAAATATTCCCCGAAACACATCCAATCATTGCTATTTTAATAGGGGTAGGTATTGGAATTATATGCGGATTGATTTTAGGTATTTTAGTATCAAAAATTGGCATATTACCAATCATTGCATCTTTGGGGCTTATGTATGTATACAGAGGTTTAACATTTATGGTTGCAAAAGGTGAGTGGGTAAATGCACATCAAATGCCGGCATCATTTAAAGCAATTGCTACTAGCAAAATATTAGGTGTTAATACACTTATTTTTATTGCAATTATTGTATTCCTGTTCTTTTGGTACTTTATGACATATACAATAACGGGAAGAAGAATTTATGCTGTAGGAAGTAATCCGGAATCAGCAATTATATCAGGAATTAAAGTAGATAGGATTTTAATTTTAGTTTACTGTATGATGGGAGGACTTGCTGGTTTGTCTGGAGTGTTATGGGTTTCACAATACGCTTCGGCACAAGGGAATACAGCAAGTGGATATGAATTAACTGTCATTGCTGCTTGTATTTTAGGTGGTGTAAGTATTAATGGAGGAATTGGAAAAATAACAGGGGTATTATTAGGAGCTATATTACTAGGAATATTAAATAACGCTCTCCCTCTAATACATGTTTCACCATTTTGGCAAATGGCAATTGAAGGTGGAATAATTCTATTTGCAGTTATATTTAATGTCATTGTAAATAGACGATATGAAGAAAATCAGCTATTAAGGCGGGTGATATAAATGTCTACAGATAGCTTAGCATCTAAAAGAATTATATCTAATAAAAGGGAATTTTCGTTGAAGAATTTCTTTCTGCAATGGGAATGGCTATTAATATTAATTTTAGTGTTTGTTATATTTTTTAACGGTTTTCTATCTCCTTATTTTTTAAACATAGATAGTATTTTAGGTTCAAGTATGACATTTTTAGATAAGGCATTTATAGTGTTTCCTATGGTTTTAATTATGATTATGAGAGAAATAGATATATCTGTTGGTTCGACAGTAGCATTATCAGCTGTGATAATGTCAGTCTTGTATAATGCAGGTGTTCCAATGGTAGCCGCAATAATAATTTGCTTATTAGTTGGAGCTTTGTGTGGTATAATTAACGGTTTTTTAATTGTTAAATATCAATTATCTGCTGTAATAGTGACCTTATCAACAATGATACTTTATAGGGGGTTAGCATATGTCATATTAGAAGACCAATCTGCAGGTGATTTTCCAAGTTGGTTTAGTTATTTTGGTTGGGGATATGTAGGGAAAATACCATTTATATTAATTTTATTTTTAATATTTACAATCATTTTTACTATTGCATTACATAAAACAACATTTGGCAGAAAGGTTTATGGTATTGGAAGTAATCCAAAAGCAACAAAGTTTTCAGGGGTAGAAGTGAGTAAAATAAAAATAATCGTATTTACAATTGCAGGTATTTGTGCGGCAATTACTGCGATTTTTTTAACATCGAGAATGGGAAGTACACGACCAAATGTTGCTGATATGTATGAATTGGATGTTATCGCAATGGTTGCTTTAGGCGGGATAAGTACTGCAGGCGGTAAAGGTAAAATGTTAGGTGCTGTAATTGCGGTATTTATTATTGGTTATTTACACTATGGTTTAGGTTTAATAAATGTCCCTGCACAGTCGTTGTTGGTTATTACTGGGTTATTATTAATATTATCTGTAACAGTAACGAATTTAAAGTTTCGCAAACGTAAAAAATAAGGGAGGAATAGTAATGAGTAAAAAATTAAGTTTTTTGTTTACAATTGTTGCGATATTTGTTTTAGCACTTGGGGCTTGTAGTAATGATGCTACAAAAAATAAGGAAAATAGTGGTGGAGGAGGTGGGGAAGGTGGAAAACGTCATGCGATTGTATATAAAAACACCGGGAACCCGTTTGGTGAAAAGTTAATGGATGGTTTTAAAGATGCTATCGAATCGAATGGTGATGAAGCTATTTTACGAGCACCAGATTCTCCAACGGTAGAAGGACAAGTGCAAATAATTGAGGAATTGATTACACAGCAAGTGGATAGTATTACTGTTGCAGGTAATGATGAAGATGCTTTAGAGCCTGTACTAAAAAAGGCAATGGAACAAGGAATAAAAGTGTTATCAACGGATTCAGCTGTAAATGAAAATAGTCGTTTAGTTCATGTTAATCAAGCAGATCCTGAAGGAGTAGGAAGAGTTCAAATTGAAGCTATTGCTGAAATGATTGATTATGAAGGAGAAATTGCAGTATTGAGTGCCACATCTCAGGCTACAAACCAAAACTTATGGATTGAATGGATGGAAGAAGAGTTGAAGGACGATAAATACAAAGACATGGAGTTAGTGAAAGTTGCATATGGAGATGATTTAAGAGATAAGAGTGTTTCTGAAACAGAAGCATTATTAAAATCCTATCCGGATTTAAAAGGTCTTGTATCACCTACTACAGTTGGATTAGCAGCGGCTTCTAAGGTCATTACTGATAAAGGTGTTCAAGACGATATTAAAATTACAGGTCTTGGATTACCAAGCGAGATGGCAGAATATATTAGCAGTGGTGTTGCACCATGGATTTACTTGTGGAACCCTATCGAACTAGGATATTTAGCGGGAGAAACAGCTATTGCATTATCGGATGAGACTATTGAAGGAAATGCAGGGGATACATTTGAGGTAGAAGGGTTAGGAGAGTTTGAAGTAGTAGAAAGTGAAACGGGAGAAGGAACAGAAGTTCTTTTGGGTGAACCATTTAAATTTGATGCTGAAAATATCGATGAATGGAAAGATGTATATTAATTTAAACACATACAATTTAAATACAGGGGGGATATTAAATGAATTTGCCAAGGATTCCTGAAGAAGAATTTGAAGTAAGAAGAAAGAAATTGCAAGAGAAAATGAAAGAAGAAGGATACGATTTATTATTTATATATGCAAATGATGGTGCTGTTTTTGGACAGGAGCATACAAGGTATTTATTTAATTATACACCACATTTTGAAGATGCTTGTATTTTAATGCCATCTGAGGGTGAGGCGCTTTTAGTTACAGGCTATGAATCAGAGGAGTATGTGAAGACTACTTCATTTTGTCGGAATGTTCAAGTTGTAGAGGAATTTAATTACGGTGCACATGACTTCCCTTTTGCAAATGTTGTCTCCTTAAAGGCAGCAATTCAAAATGTACAAACTTTATATAACAAGCCGGTTGAAAAAATAGGCGTTATAGGTAAGGAAAAAATGACAATTGATTTTTATTATTTATTATTAGATGCAATTGATAACAAAGATTTAGATGAAGTGGACCAAATGATATTAGATTTACGTTTATATAAAACTGAAAATGAGATTAAAGTAATTGAATACGCTTACTACATTGCGGAGAAAGGAATGGAGGCAGCAATCAACGCCATTAAAGTCGGGAAAACAGAACGTGAAATTGCGGCTGACGCTGAATATGTGATGCGTAATTTAGGGTCAGAAGGTATGGGAATTGATACAATGGTAGCTTCCGGAAGTGTGAATAGTGCACCGATAATTGCAAGGACAACTTTTAAAAAAATCGAACAAAATGAATTGGTTGTTTTAACGATAGCTCCTAGATACGAAGGATATCACGCAGCAATTGCTAGACCGGTTATACTAGGTGAAGTTGATCCAGCGGTAGAGGAAGCGATAAAAGCTGCAATAAAGGCTCAAGAGGTAGCACAAGAGTTATTAGTCCCAGGTAATAATGGAAATGAGGTTGATAGTGCTTCACGGAAAGTTGTTGAAGAAAAAGGCCTTGAAAAGCATTTTGTTTATACGGGAGGGCATAGTATTGGTGTGAGTGAATTCGAACCTCCATCCCTTAATGCAAGTTTTAAACAACCTATTGCGGAAAACATGGTATTTTCAATTGATATACCAATTTTCTTTAATGACTGGGGAGGTTTCCGATATGAAAATGGATTCCATATAACAGCTGATGGTGCGCGACCGTTACAAAAATTAGACAAGGATGTTATTAGAATTCAGTAATAGAGATAAAATAAAAAAGAATAGATTATTACTATTTTTATGTAATAATCTATTCTTCATTATTTATAACAATACATAGATATAGTAAAAAAGTGCATATAGTTATTCATAATAAAGAGAAAGAACACTGTTATTACTTAAGTTATGGATATTTTATGTTATAATGGTCGAGAAAAAGTGAGTTAAGGAAGTGTAACAAATGTTAGCTGTAGAAAGACACTTAAAAATAGTAGATTATATAAATATGAATAAGAGTGCACGTGTTTCAGAGTTAAGTAAAATGTTTTCTGTTACTGAAGAAACAATCAGGAGAGATCTTGAGAAATTAGAGAAAAAAGGGAAATTACTTCGTAGTCATGGAGGGGCTGTCGTAGTTCAGTCTTCTGATAAAATTGAAACTTCCTTTTCTGAACGGGAAGTAACAAATGTTTTAGAAAAAAGTCAGATAGCAGAAGAAGCAATAAAACTAATTGAGGAAAATAATAAAATAATATTAGATGCTAGTTCAACAGCTTGGTATATGGCAAAAAAACTTCCAAATATTCCCTTAACTGTTATGACAAATTCTATAAAGGTAGCGATGGAGTTAAATGAAAAATCAAACATAACAGTTATTTCTACTGGGGGAACATTGTTATCGAAGTCATTATCTTTCGTTGGAAGTTTAGCAGAGTCCTCATTTGACCTATATCATTTTGATAAAGCTTTCATTTCCTGTAGTGGAATAGATATAAAAAAAGGATTGACAGAGTCAAATGAGCAACAGGCTAGAATAAAAGAACAAATTATAAAAAATGTTGATGTGGTAAATTTAATGATTGATCACACTAAATTTCATAAAATCTCTTTTTCAAAAATATGTAATATGTCAGAAATTGATTATTTAATTACTGATAAAACAATTGATGATCGACTAGAACAGAAATGTTTAGAAGATGAGATAAATGTAGTTTATATATAAAGAAATTGACTAATTCACCCTTAGCAACACTTCGCTAGGGGTGAATTGATTACAAATAGAAAAATTGATGTTAATTATAATGTTCAATTATTATTAAAGAATTCTTTTGTAAAACTGTAATATGCTTTTAACTAATATGGATCAGCTTCTTTACTTTTCTGAATTGCTTGTTTCGTTGCTTTATTTGCATCTGTTGAACTTTGTCCAAATTTAGAAGCCCCTGATGCTCGACCAAATAACGGATTTTCTCCGTCCTTTTGCACCTTTTTCAATTGTTGATTTATTCCTTCTTTTACACGTCTTCCGTAATCTTCATCTGCTTTTGTGAAATGCTCAATCATTGCTTCCTGAATTTTAGTATCACATACAGCTAATGCTTCAGATAAATTTTGAATTAATTCTTCACGTTCCCATTTTTCAAAACTACGATATGTTTCACCTGCTTGGCCATAGTTATTCGGGCGATCAATTGGCGCGCTCATTACTTTATCATTGTATGCAGGTTCATGAGGCATTCGCTCATTTTCACTTGCCTCTTTATAGCCACCGAGCATGGACGGTTCATAATTAATATGAGGATTTTCTTCAAATTGTTCACGACTACGATAATCCATTTGAGCACGACGTTGATTTGTATGGACCTTAACTTTCGGTGCGTTTACTGGAAGTTGTAAATAATTTGAACCAATACGATAACGTTGTGTATCAGAATAGGAAAATGTTCTTCCTTGTAACATTTTATCATCCGAAAAATCCATTCCATCGACAAGTACCCCTGTACCAAAAGCGGCTTGTTCAATTTCGGCATGAAAATCAATTGGATTTTCATTTAATACGAGCCGTCCAACAGGGAGCCATGGAAACTTATCTTCTGGCCATAATTTCGTATTATCTAATGGATCAAAATCCAGTTCAGGGTGATAACTATCTTCCATTATTTGCACAAATAATTCCCATTCAGGATAGTCGCCTCGTTCTATCGCTTCATATAAATCTTGTGTTGCGTGACTAACATTTTTTGCTTGAATTTTATTTGCTTCTTCTTGTGTTAAATTTCGAATACCTTCTTTAGGTTCCCAATGATATTTTACTAACACAGCTTCCCCTTTTTCATTTATCCATTTATACGTATTCACTCCAGACCCTTGCATATGTCGGTATGATGCTGGGATTCCCCAAGGGGAAAATAAAAGTGTAATCATATGAGTTGCTTCTGGTGATTTGGAAACAAAATCAAACATTCGCTGTGGATGGGAGATATTAGATGCGGGGTCAGGTTTAAATGCATGGATCATATCTGGGAACTTCATCGCATCACGAATGAAGAATATTTTCAAATTATTACCGACTAAATCCCAATTTCCATCTTCCGTATACATTTTAACTGCAAATCCACGTGGGTCTCGAGCTGTTTCGGGTGAATCTTTTGCACCTGCAACAGTTGAAAATCGAACTAAAACAGGTGTTTTCTTCCCAGCTCCTGAAAAAACCTTGGCTCTCGTATATGTTTCAACAGGTTCATCTCCAACTTTTCCATAAGTTTCAAAATAACCAAAAGCTCCCGCGCCACGAGCATGGACGACACGTTCTGGGATTTCTTCTCGATCAAAATGTGATATTTTTTCTATAAAATGATAATTTTCTAATGTTGCAGGGCCACGGCTTCCAATTGTACGAATATTTTGATTGTCTACAACAGGTCGTCCTTGACGAGTTGTTAAAGTTTTACGTTTCATTTCATTATTTTCCATAAAAAAACTCCTTTCATCATCCATATGTTATATATGCCCATCATGGAGAAAAATATGAGCAATAAATGAATGTAAAAGGAGTTATTCACATGTTGTAATTTATAAAGATATATATTTAAATATAAACCGTATAATCTTCTGGAAGGACTCGTTTTAAAAACTGTCGTGTACGTTCTTCTTTAGGATGAACAAAAATCTCTTTTGGTGTACCTTCTTCAACTACAACTCCATCTGCCATAAATATAACTTTATCGGCAACTTGACGAGCAAAATCCATTTCATGTGTTACGACAACCATCGTAATTCCATCATGTGCAATTTCTTTCATTACTTCTAAAACTTCTCCAACAAGTTCAGGATCTAATGCAGAAGTCGGTTCATCAAATAAAATGACATCTGGGTTTAATGCGATGGCACGTGCAATTCCAACACGTTGTTGCTGTCCTCCTGATAATTGGACAGGATAAGCATCTAGTTTATCTTGTAAACCAACTTTTTCTAATGCTTGCACACCAATTTTTTCTGCCTCGTCTTTTTTCATTTTACGTGCAATGATCAGTCCTTCTGTCACATTTTCCAAAGCCGTTTTATGTTGAAATAAATTGTAATTTTGAAAGACGAATGCAATCTTTTGTCTTAATGCATGAATTTCTTTTTTTGTTGCAGTCTTTGTATCGATTGTTTTATCTTGGAAAATGATTTCTCCAGCGTCCGCTCGTTCTAAAAAATTAATCGAACGGAGGAGTGTCGTTTTACCTGAACCACTAGGGCCTAAAATGACGACAACATCTCCTTTTTCGACGGAAATATCGACACCTTTTAAAACATGGTTATCCCCAAATTGTTTATGAATATCTTTTAGCTGTAACATAGATCTCCCTCCTATGCAGCACTAGGTTGCATTTTGTATTTAGATAATTTCTTCTCATATTGACGAAATAAAAACTCAATAGTCATACATAATAGTAAGTAGACGATAAAAATATCGATATATGCTTCTACATAATTGTAATTTACATTCGCTGCCACTTTCGCCTTTAACGTTATTTCATGTAATGAGATAGCATATCCAAGCGATGTAGCTTTCACTAAATTAATCGTTGCGGTACATAAGTTTGGCATGGCAACAATTAATGCTTGCGGAATAACAATTCTTCGATATGCTTGCACTGTGTTCAAACCAACTGCATATGCTGCCTCTATTTGACTTCGATCCACTGCGGATAATGCGGAACGAAAGACTTCAATGAGAATAGCAGTCGTATTAAATGCGAAGATGATAAACGCATACCAAATTGGATGTATATCATACACATTCACATTTATATTGTTCGCAGTAAAAAAGATATCTAATAGCAATGGAACACTACTATATACAACAAAAATTTGTACAATAACAGGTGTTCCTCGAACGAATGAAATATATAATCGAACGAATTGTTTGATGAAAGGTACATTATTTAAGGAAGAAAGTGCGAATGCAAATCCTGTCGGTAATGCAAAGAGCAGTGCAACAACCGTTACAAGTAATGCAATCGGTACACCTGATAATGCAACAAGAAACGTTTGAAATAAAAAAGGATAATCTAATCCATTCGTCAATGAACTCCCCCCTTATGCAATATGTCCTTTACGGAATATTTTTTCTAACCATTGGAATACTTTTTCAATACATAATGATAAAATCCAATAGATGAATGCTAATGCAAGAAATATTTCTAATGCATGTGTATTAAAGTTATCGGCAATAATTAATTCTGCTTTTCCAACGACGTCAATAAGTCCGATTGTGTATGCAATCGCACCTTCATGTAATAAAAGAACAAAACTGTTACCGAAATTCGGTAATGCGATTAAAAATGCTTGTGGAAAAATGATTCGTCGAAACACTTGAAAAGGGGTCATCCCAACAGATAATCCTGCTTCTATTTGGCCTTTATCAAGTGCATCATACGAAGAACGAAACACTTCTGAAATAATTGCTGCAAACTGTAAGGTAAAAGCGATAATGACAAAAATAATTTTTTCGATATGGTGAATATTTACACCGAATGACATAAATATATATGGAATTCCATAATAAACGAGGAATAATAAAACGATTGAAGGTGTACAACGTAAGACTGTTGTGTAGCCTTCAGCAATTTTTTTAATCCAATTTTTAGGTTGAATTTTCATCCAAGTGAGGAGCAACCCGAACAATGTTCCGAATAATACACTCCAAAATACAAACGTAAATGTCACTTTTAAAAAAGGGAGGAGCGCTGGTATAGCGCCCCATAAGTAGGATATGTCAAAGTATTTTTCCAATCTGCATCCGCCTCATTCCTCTTGTAATAATTCAAATAAATCTCGCCCATAAAATTCTGTACTTAATTCATTTGTAATTTTTTCTTCCCGTACTTCTTTCATTGCTTGATCAAAGTCATCTGCAAATTGCTGTTCTTGTTTATTGAATAAAGGCCATGTTTCAATGACATCAAATTCGTTATAAACGACTTCGTCTCTTAAATTGTAATATGGACCATCTTTATCGAATACTTGTTTTTCTGCCATACCTTCAATAATAACACCGCCATCGACTCGTCCTTCGTTCACCCATTGAATGACATCAACTGTAAATGTATCACCAGCTTTTAAATCAACTTTATTATCTGGATTTTCTTCGTTATATTGCTCAATTACAGTATACTGCGCATTATTTGCTGCAATTGGCGCAAGTGAATAACCAGCTTTTGCAAAATCTTCTAAACTCTTAATATCCTCATCTTCTTTTTTTAACAATAAGCCGATACTACTTAAGCCGATAAATTGTTCTGGATAAATGAATTTTTTTGTTCTTTCTTCCGTATAAAATGCATTTTTCACTCCGACTTGGTATTTACCTTGTTCAACACCTAATAAAAGATCGTCATCCGATGTACCAACAAATTCAAATTCATATTGAGGCAAACGTTTTTCTACTTCTTGTAAGACTCTTACATCGTAACCATTTGGTTCTCCATTATCATCTGTATATGTCATTGGTTTACTATTTTGTACGTATGCTACTTTTACTTTACGAACCTCGTCTCCACTTGTATCTGTTGATGCACAACCAGCAATAACCATTCCTACTACAATGATTAACATGATTTGTACGATATGTTTTTTCATTTCCATCCCCCATTATCTTAATTAATCATACCAATATACTTGGGATTATAATATGCAATTTCAAAGAAAATGTCAAGTTAAATAATGAGACTATTTTGATTTTACTAGAAATGTATTTTGGGACCAATTTACAATTTAATCCAGTTCATGTATAATTTATTATTATTTATGCACATACAATAGGAGAGGATCATGCATATGTTGAAGGAATTTAAGGAATTTATTGCACAAGGGAATGTGTTAGATTTAGCAATCGGTATTATAATCGGTGCTGCATTTGGTGAAATAGTAAATTCATTAGTGGATAATATCATTATGCCAATTGTTGGTTTATTTATGGGTGGTATTGATTTTACAGGTCTATCCATTCAAATTAAAGATGCGGAAATCGCATACGGAATGTTTATTCAAAACGTGGTAAGCTTCTTTATTATCGCATTTTCTATTTTCCTCTTCGTTAAATTAATTAATAAATTAAGAAGGAAAAAAGATGAGGAAGCGGAAGAAGAAGTGGATGAAAACATTCAATTGTTATCAGAAATCCGTGATTTACTAAAGAAAAACTAAGTAGATAACATAATAAATAAGTCTAGGAAACAAAAATCAATACGAATAAATATAATAGAGAAGTGTGGGAAATTTTCTGTAGGATAATAGCCTCGATAAGTCTTTTTTGAAAGACAATGACTTATCGGGGCTTTACTATGATTCGGGGAGGAAAAACATCTTTTTATGGCGATTCATCTACCTATAATTGTTCATATTTTATAAATGATTTTGTTTTCCTAGTTTTTTTGTGTAAACGTACATTTTCGGTAAGAATTTGTTATAATTTACATAGAGGTGGATAGGCATGAGTGAATTAAAATATTATGTACGACATCAACAAAATTATTTACGTGATAAGTTATTATTAATTTGTAAAGATGAGGCAACGAAGGACTTTTTTCAACGACAGATTCCAGGTAGTCGTTTTGAGCGTTTAACGAGGGACCAAGCAGAACATGTATCACGTATCGGGATGCATGGGAAGATTGTTACATTCGGTTATACGTATAAATTAACAGAAGAAGAAATGAATCAAATTAGTACATTAGACTTTGATCGTACTGCTGCAATTATTGCAGAGGGAAATGCACGATTATATAAAGAAGCTATAGAGAAAGGATTGGAACGATGAAAAAAGTAGTTGTAGATGGATTTGAATTAACGCCATCATACACAAAAATATTATTAGAGGAATTAAAAGATTATAAAGTAAAAAACGAGGCTGATTTAGAACGTTTTTTATCTGGTTATTGGTATACGAAAGATATGGGACATAAAAGTCATTTATTACTAAGCCCTTCACCAAAAAAGCCAAATTTTGCATTGCCATTTGATGAAGCATAAATGTTGCCAATTTGTCATTGTTTCATAAGTTACATCCCTTGATTTGATCGCTTGTTAATAATATATTATATATACTGGTAAGTTGAGTAATTATGTTCATAATACTCAACTTCTTTTTATTGTTAGAATGAAATCGAGGGAATAAACATGAAAAAAATACTTAGTTTTATAATCGTAATCATATTATTACCAGTACTTACTATACATGCTGCCATTACGGGAAGCATTGACATATCAGCAGTAGAATTAATTCGTGGCTTGTTTACAGGGGAGGATCCAAATGTGGCGATCATTCAGGATTTACGTTTTCCACGAATTATTATTGCGTTATTTGCAGGAGCGATGTTGTCTGTATCGGGGGTACTATTACAGTCAGTAATGCGGAATCCATTAGCAGAACCAGGTATTATTGGTGTCTCCTCAGGTGCAGGATTTATGACGATACTCGTCTTATTTTTCTTTCCAACGTTATATTTTTATGCACCTTTATTCGCCTTTATTGGTGGTGCGATTGCATTTTTACTCGTGTTTTCACTGTCATGGAAATCTGGGTTAAACCCTTTGCGAATGATTTTAATTGGGGTGGCAGTGAATGCGGTGTTCGTAAGTTTAAGTCAGCTGTTTTCGGCTAGTGGTAATGGTGTTGTGCAAGCCGTTTCAGTTAGTACATCGACATTATCCATGAAAACATGGAATGATGTTCAAATTATCGTTTTATATGGAACGATTGGATTAATTTTATCGATTATTTTTTATCGTTATTGTAACCATCTAGCTTTAAAAGATAAAACGTTGAAAAATTTAGGATTTAATGTGAATCGTGCTCGTTTTATCATTGCAGCAATAGCAGTATTACTCGCTTCGATTGCCACAGCAATTGCAGGAATGTTTACATTCGTCGGATTACTCATTCCACACATAGGTCGAGCTTTAGTAGGAACAGACCATAAGGCACTTATTCCGTTTTCTGCATTGTTAGGTGCGTGTTTAATTCTACTTGCAGATACATTAGGTAGAACATTATTAGCGCCTATTGAAATCCCAGCATCGATTATTATGGCTGTGATCGGTGGTCCATTCCTCATATTCTTACTTAGAAAGAGTGATCGGATTTATGGAAATTAAAAATATATCATTTGCATACGAAGATAAGGTAATTCGTTTAAAAAATATCGAAAGTAATATTCAAAAAGGGGAAATTACAACGATTCTAGGTCCAAATGGTTGTGGGAAATCTACGTTAATGGGAGTCATGACAAATAATAACCGTCCTATGCAAGGAGATATCACGTTGCAAGGGAAATCATTGTCTAGTTATAAACCGAAAGAACTTGCACGGACATTAGGTGTCGTGCATCAAGATAATCATGCACCTAGTGATATGACGGTGGAAAAACTTGTGTATTACGGGCGACTACCACATCGAACAACGTTTTCGTCTCAATCTGATGAAGATGAAGAAAAGGTAAAATGGGCGTTAGAACGAACAGGATTGTATGATAGAAAAGATATGGCAATCGATGCATTATCAGGTGGTCAGCAGCAACGTGTTTGGATTGCAATGGCACTCGCGCAAGATACACCGTATTTATTTTTAGATGAACCTACAGCGAATTTAGATATTTATTATCAATA
Source organism: Pseudogracilibacillus sp. ICA-222130 (assembly GCF_037892545.1). Classification (NCBI taxonomy): domain Bacteria; kingdom Bacillati; phylum Bacillota; class Bacilli; order Caryophanales; family Bacillaceae; genus Pseudogracilibacillus; species Pseudogracilibacillus sp. ICA-222130. The sequence continues at coordinate 28,023 of NZ_JBBKBG010000023.1, read as the reverse complement.
TGAAATTTTAGAATTAGTAAAGCAGTTATCTGAAGAAAATGGGCTAACCGTTGTCATGGTGTTACATGATATTAACCAAGCGATTCAATATAGTGATAACATTATAGCGATGAAACAAGGGGAGATTATAGCAAGTGGAGATCCAAAAGAAATTGTTACAGAAGATTTAATCGAAAAAATATACGGTGTTCATGTCGTTGTAAAAGATGACGAAAAAATAGGGAAATATATCGTTCCAATAGGAATTTAAATAAGGAGGGCAAAAATGGCTAAAAAGAAACAAAAATCACCGGTAAGAAAAAGCATTTCGATTTTTATTACAGTTACTTGTTTAGCTGTTTTTGTCTATGCATCATATGGTTTATTTGATGCGGTATATGATTATTATAATAATCGTAAAATGTTAAAAGAAGTACAAGATGTATTTTATGATAATGAAGTGGAAGAAGAAGCGCGTCCACTTGGCATGATTCGTTCAGGATTTGATAATCTACTAGAAATGAATCAAGATGTTGTCGGTTGGATTACGGTTGATGGAACACAGATTGATTATCCAATTTTACAAGCGGAAAATAATGACCAATATTTAACACGAAATTTTGAAGGTGATGAATCACGTGCAGGAAGTATCTTTTTAGATTATCGGAATGATATTTTAAGTGAAGATTTTAATACGGTGGTATATGGTCATCGGATGAAAGACGGATCGATGTTTCAACATATTACGAAATTTTTAGATGAAGATTTCTTTAAAGAACATCGTACATTCGATTTTGATACGTTGTTTAAAAGCTATGAAGCGGAAGTGTTTGCCGTTTATAACACGGTAACAGATTTTAATTATATTGAAACACGATTTGATTCAGATGCAGAATATACGGCTTTATTAGATGAAATAAAAGAGCGTTCCAAATTTGATGCTGGAATTGATGTATCAGCAGATGATCGAATTCTAACATTATCGACATGTGATTATATGTTAGACCCTGAAAAAGGCCGACTCGTTCTCCATGCAAAATTGACTGAAAAATAAAAAGAGCTTAAGATGGATGGAAATTGTAAGCATGAAACAAGAAAGATAAAAGACATGAAGCGAAAGAAATGAATTTACCGCTAATGTTGCCGACATTGATATCGTTAATATTAGAGAAAAATCTTTCGAACGGATGGATACTTTGTCCTTATCTTTCTTTTAGTTTCAACGTATATATACATTCAGTCTATAGCTCTTTTTTATTTTGTTAAAAGTCTTAGCCCTTTAATATCGCCGATATGAATTCCTTCATGCCAAGTGATGAATTGTAAGGATGAATCGACTGTTTCAAGTAACATTCCATTTAAATCACGTACTTTTGATACGTCATTTTTTAACTTTCCTTTAAAAAAGTTTTCAATACGACTTTCTTGTTCCATAAGGGCATTCATAATTTCCTCACGTGTAGGAACAGGATCATTTTCTTTCCATTCGGACGGACGGGAACCATCTAAAAACAATGGCATCCATTCTTGATGTGTGATTTCATAGGAATGGTCTGCATCATGCATGAAACCTTCTGCTTCCGCATAAATATGGCCAGCTAACCACCGAATATTGTTCGGCCAATTGTGTGGTTGTTCATCCCACACTTCTTCTCCCAATTGTTTTAATAAAATTAATGTAGAAGTGCGTGAATATTTAAATAGCGTCATTGATTCCACTTATATCAGCTCCCCTATATTTTTTGCTTCTTCCTTTATTATACTATAATGAAAACGGCTTCTCATATAATCTGTTTATATTACATTATCGATTATATCACCAGCAACAGATGAGATGGATGAACTAATAGAATTATTTGGTAATGATGCTGAAGAGGTGCAAGTCCGTGATCAAGACGGGATGTATATAAATGCAAAATTATTACAGTCGCTAGTGTGGAATGAAAAAGGTAATTTCCGTAAATTATTTTTTTACTGGAATTACCTATTCATCAGCTCCTGCATGTTCAATAATTTCAGTTTTATCATACTGAAACTTTTCGGGATTATCCATATGTGCAAAGTAACGAACCATACATTATACTTTATGTTCATAAAGTGTGTGCTCTGCGAGGCTGTTGGCTCTGCCAACAAAACCCTGCATACTGATTACCAGTATGCACAAAACCTTTAAGACCTTTCTTTTTTTTACGAGAAAAAAGAAACAAAAAAACCTGACCTCTGCTGCCCGAGCAGGAGGGGTGTTTTGCTCTCGTTCCGTTTAAAAGTTGGCAAGGGACAGGTAGTATTTTTTTGTCTCAGCACTCTAACAGTTTTTTGTAAAAAGTAATGTGCATTGCTATCACAATTGTAAACACGATTATCATTCGTATTTCTATATTTTATATTAAGGAAACAATCGTACGCCCTTTTATTTTACCAGCTAAAATTGCTTCTAATGTTGCAGGCAATTCCTCTAAAGTGACTTCGTGTACAACATCATTTAATGTGTTTGGCTTTAAATCTGAGGCCATTCTTTCCCAAATTACTTTCCGTTCATTCATCGGACAATAAACGGAATCGATTCCTAACAGATTGACCCCACGTAAAATGAATGGGAATACAGTTGTTTCTAGTTTTGGTCCTCCAGTTAATCCCATTACAGAAACCGCACCACCATATTTTATTGTACTTAAAATATACGATAAAGTTTTTCCACCAACAGGATCAATCGCACCTGCCCATAATTGTTTATCTAATGGTCGTACTTTTTCCGGTTGCAATGCTTCCCGTGAAATAATATTTGTAGCACCGATGGAACGTAGGAAATCATGTTCGGTTTCTTTTCCAGTACTTGCAGTTACTTCATAACCTAATTTATGTAACATGGAAACAGCGATGCTTCCAACACCACCTGTTGCCCCACTTACTAAAATAGGACCGTCCTCTTTTTTAACTCCACTAGTTTCAAGGCGATGTACCGCTAATGCTGCTGTAAATCCAGCTGTTCCATATATCATCGCTTCTTTTAATGTTAAACCATCTGGTAATGGAACGACCCATTCACTACTCACACGAGCATATTCACTAAATCCTCCATGTTGGGATACGCCAATTTCATAGCTTGTCGCAATCACTTGTTGACCGACCGTAAATGCATCGTTTGTACTTTCGACGATGACACCTGCTAGATCGATACCAGGAATATGAGGGTAATTTCGAACGATATTTCCGTCTGGGATAGATGCTAGTCCATCTTTATAATTGACGCTTGAATAATGTACCTTAATTAATATGTCACCTTCAGGTAAGTCCGTTTGTGAAATGTTTTTTAATTCAATAGAAAAATCATCTTCTTGTTTATCAACGATTAATGCTTTAAATGTTTCCATGATTCATTCTCCTTTATAAAATATTAATCTAAAATTTCCCACCCATTTTGCTTTGCAACGATTTGTAGAGTATCATCTGGGTGGACACAAATAGGTTTTCCGACAAGTTCAAGAATCGGTATGTCAGAGTAACTATCTGCATAGGATATACTGTCATTCCATTGAACATGTTTACCTTTTAATGCTTTTTGGATGAGGTGGCATTTTGTTATGCCATGTACATGTGTAATCGGTTCTGTTGAATGGTATACCCCATTTTTATACGGAATATTCGTTGCAATGATATGAGATACCGGTAAGTCTTTTGTAACATATTCAACTAATGGTGTAAATGCCCCAGAAACGATATAAATTTCCATGCCATCCTTTGCATGTTGTTCTAATCGGCTTTTTACAGTTGTATTGATGTCAGGAATCATTTTTTCTGCTACCGTCTTAAAAAAATGATGGACTTCTTCCGTCGTCAGTCCTTGAAACGCATTAAGATAAGATTGCATCATGTTATATTTCATTTTATCTTCTTTATATAATTTACATTTATAAGCTAAATAAGGAAGTAATGCAGCTGAGAAAAAAGAACGGTATCGTTTTTTGTAAATAGGATGATGTTTTAAATGTTTCATTAATAGTGGAAAGGTTTCCTTCTTATATAAAGTGCCATCAAAATCGAAAATTGCAATGTTCATTTTATCACCTTTTTTATATAATATGTTAAGAATACACATGAAAATAGCGTATTGCAAGAAACCGATATCATATCTGTCATAACAATCTTGTAAGCTATTACAAAATAGTTGATTTTAATTGAGAATACTGTTATTTTAGTAATACAATAAGTTTATATAAAGGGGGAAACATTACATGAAAAAACGTTCACTATTTACAATATTATTATTGTTCGCGCTTTCACTCGTTCTAGTTGCATGTGGTGGAAATTCGAATGATGGTGGAAACAATGGAGGAAATAATGCTGGTGGGGAAACACCAGATTTCTTAAGTTTCCTAACTGGTGGAACGAGTGGTACCTACTATCCATTAGGTGGAGCTATTGCCAAAATTATTACAGATGAAACAGGTATTCAAACAGACGCATTATCTTCTAACGCATCAGCAGATAATATTATCGCATTACGTGATGGCGAAGCTGAAATTGCATTTACACAGACAGATGTTGCATCAGATGCTGTTGCAGGGGAAAATGCATTTGAAGGGGAGCCAGTTGATACTGTATTAGCAGTAGGTTCTTTATATCCTGAAACAATTCAGATTGTAACGACTAAAAAATCTGGTATTGAGTCTGTAGAAGACTTAAAAGGTAAAAAAGTATCGGTTGGAGCACCAGGATCAGGTACTTATGTAAACGCTGAACAAATTTTAGAAATCCATGGTTTAACGATGGATGATATTGATGCACAAAACTTAGACTTTGGTGAATCAGCAGGTGGAATTAAAGATGGAAATATCGATGCTGCATTCATTACAGCAGGAACACCAACTGGAGCGGTAGAAGAATTACAAGCTACTGCTGAAGTAAACGTATTACCAATTGAAGCTGATAAAGCGGAAGAGTTAATTGAAAAATATCCATACTATGCAAATGATACAATTGAAGAAGGTACGTATGGATTAGAATCAGACGTCGAAACAGTTGCTGTAATGGCAATGATCGTTGTTAAAGATGATATTTCTGAGGATGCAGTTTATGACATTACAAAAGCAATCTATGAAAATACAGATGATATTGCTCACGCAAAATCTGAGTTCATTTCATTAGATTCAGCACTTGATGGAATCGGCTTTGATTTACATCCAGGTGCGAAGAAATACTACGAAGAGCAAGGTTTAGAGATTGAATAAAAATTAAAAGAAAGGCTGGTGGTTACACATCACCAGCCTTTTTCTCCCCTATAGGTGTTGGTTTTGTTGAAAAAGATTGTAAGTTTTATCGTAATGATATGTTTGATTGCAATTATTTTTATATTTATACCACAAAAACAAGTGTTGATTTTCTATGAAAAAAATAGTGAAAATATTGCTGCTTATATGCCTACATTTGAGGATCAACACTTTCATATTACATTTGTTCATTCTATTCATTTAACAGATGTGGTGGAAAAATATCGAATCACATCAGAAAGTAAAATAGAGCAACATGAAATTGTATTTGAAGAGTTTGGAATAGGAATGCCATCGACGGTAGAAGAGGAAGAAGAATTTTTTTACGAAGATGGAAAATATCATATAAAAAATTTGAACAACGTATTTGATGACATGAAAATACGTAATGGGAAAACAGTATCGGAACATCGCTTTACTTGGTATGACAAAACCGGCGATAAACATACTGTTTTATTCAATGACTTTTTTGAGCCTGGAAACTGGTATACCGTAAAGGTTGAACATATATCATTATTTAGAGCGTGGAAAGAGGTGAAGATTCATGACTGAATCAAATGACAACAAAGAAAAAGAGCTAGAAGAAAAGGAAAATAATGAAACAGAAGGTGCTACTGAGCTTAGTGCAGAAGAACAAGAGGAATTATTGAAGAAATTTGATGCTGAATCGAATACACGTAGTTTAACTGGGATTGCATCATGGATTGTATTCGGCCTATTAATTTCTTTCTCCTTATTCCAGTTATATACAGGAGCGTTTGGACAGTATACAGCATATATTCAACGTACTGTACACTTAGGATTTGCGCTTGTACTTATTTTCTTATTATTCCCAGCGCGAAGAAAGACAGTTAAAAATAGTGTACCATGGTATGATATGATTTTAATTTTATTAGCGATTATCGTTTGTGGCTACTGGCCAATGTATTATGATACTTTAGTGCAACAAGTAGGGACGATATCAGATGCACAATTGGTTATTGGTGGAATCGCGATTTTACTTGTGTTAGAAGCTTCACGACGTGCGGTTGGATTACCAATTATGATTATCGCATCCGTATTTTTGTTATACGCTTATTTTGGGCCACATATGCCTGGGATGTTCGCGCACCGAGGATTAACGTTACACCAATTAGTTGATTCAATGTTCTTTACGACAGAAGGTATTTTAGGTACACCACTTCAAGTATCTTCTACGTATATTTTCTTATTTTTACTATTTGGAGCGTTTTTAGTTCAAACAGGTGTAGGAAACTACTTTAACGACTTAGCGATTACAATTGCTGGAAAACGTACAGGTGGACCAGCGAAAGTTGCTATTTTCTCAAGTGCATTACAAGGGACCATTTCAGGAAGTTCTGTTGCAAATACAGTTACAACAGGTTCCTATACGATTCCAATGATGAAACGTTTAGGATACCATCGTAACTTCGCTGGTGCGGTCGAAGCGGCTGCATCAACAGGTGGGCAAATTATGCCACCAATCATGGGTGCTGCGGCATTCTTAATGATTGAATTTGCTGGTGTGCCATATTGGGATATTGCGAAAGCAGCATTAATTCCAGCGATATTATATTTTGCTGGAATTTGGATTATGACACACTTGGAAGCGAAAAAGTTAGGTTTACATGGGCTTCCAGCAGATCAAATTCCGAAAAAATCGACGGTATTTAAAAAGATTCATTTATTATTACCGATTATTATTATCGTTATATTATTATTCCAAGGCTTAAGTATTGAAAGAACAGCTTTATACGGTATTTTATCTACTATTATCGTTAGTTTACCGTTGAAAGAAACACGTATTAATTTTTCTCGTTTTATTGAAGCTTTAACTTCAGGGGCGAGAACTGCTTTAGGTGTAGCGGCAGCAACAGCGTGTGCTGGGATTATTGTAGGAGTTGTAACAAAAACAGGTTTAGGTTTAAAAATGGGGAACAGTTTAGTTAGTATGGCAGCATCTATTTCAACAAATGTGCAGATGCAGTTAATGTTAACCTTGATCTTTACGATGATTACATCGTTAATTTTAGGGATGGGATCGCCAACGACTGCGAACTATATTATTACATCTACCATTGCATTACCGGCAATTATTGCTTTAAATGAAGCTTTACCTGTATCGATTGAAATTTTAGCTGCACATATGTTTGTATTCTACTTTGGTATTGTAGCGGATATTACACCACCGGTAGCATTAGCGGCCTTTGCAGCCACCGGTATTTCCGGGGGAAGTCCGATTCAGACCGGAGTGAATGCTTCGAAATTAGCGATTGCAGCCTTTATCATTCCATATATGTTCGTATTACAGCCAGCTTTATTAATGATTGATACGAACTTCTTTGAAATCGTCTTAATTTTAATTACAGCGATAGCAGGAATGATCGCAATTGGTGCTTCGATGATAGGTTATTGGTATGTGAAATTAAACTGGTTCGGTAGACTAATCTCCTTAGTTGGTGGGGTTGCATTAATGTACCCTGGAACATATACAGATATTATCGGAGTAGTGATTTTCGCACTCATGTTAATCTTCCAATTCACAAAAATGAAGGGGAACAAAGCAACACCACAATCAGCTTAATAAGTTGATATAAAAAAAGACAGAAGGTCTCACTCGTGATATTACGTGAGGGGCCTTCTTTTTTATGATTTTTTTAATTTTTGTAAGTTTCGCTGGAATGTTTTCGTTATAAAATTTTCATTTCTTTTGAAAATAATGTAAGATTTCATAAAATGTAATATAACAATACTATCTTGATGGAGGAAAATATGAAGAAATTATTGGCAAGCATTCTTATTATTAGCAGTGTAGTATTATACGGATGTCAAAATGAAGCAATAAGTGAAGATGAGTTGATTACTTTACTAAATTTAGATTTATTCGCACCATTTATTGAGAAAGATGATATAACATTAAAGATAATCAAGCACGTGGTGTGGAGTTAACATATGAAGGTGGAAAAGTCGTAATGACAGAAGTATTATCTTCTGGAGAACAATATGACGTCACAATCCGCCAACAATTTTATATTACGGGAGTAGAAAAAGAAGGACTTCGTGAGTTTGAATCAGTGTATCGTATGGAGTATAATAGTGAGACAGGAATATTTGAAGCGGTAGAGTTGATTGATGAAATTGAAATTTAAGATGAAGGAGTATGATATGTGGGTAAAAAAAATAAGAAAAATAAAAAGAAAATAAGTTTTCTAGATAAGGTAGAGTGGACAGTGGAAATTGTGGAAATACTTTCTTTACCAATCCGATTTATTCGTTCCATCATTCGAGGATTTACACATCTTTAAAAAATGAGCTTTCAGCATTTGACTGGAAGCTCATTTTTTATCCTTTTATAAAGGACAGAGTAGATACTTACTACTCCCACTTTAAGCAGAACGTTAATATGTTTGTTTTGGTGTCCAGTTTGCAAAGAAAATACCTGCAAATATAAAGACGCCACCTAATGCGACATACCAATAAATAGGCTCTTGTAATAGTATCCAACCGGATAAAACACCGAAGAATGGAGATAAAAATAAAAATGCACTCGTTTTACCTGGATCACCAATAGAAAGTAAGTAAAACCATATTGCAAATTGAACGACAGATGCCATAATTGCTAACCATAAAAGAATAAAGAGAGAAGAACTATTCACGACGAAAAAAGGCTCTTCTAAAATAAAACTAGCTAAAAATAAAATGATACCACCGAAGAGCATTTGATAGGCAGTCAATACCCACACATTAAATTTAGCTCCCCATGTTTTAATTAGTAACGTCCCGATAGCCCATGATACGGCAGAGAGAAAACCGAGTAATGTTCCTGTTTTAATAGAGACATGCGCTCCAAAAGTAATGAACACACCGATGAATCCTAGAACGACCCCGAACCATTGTAATCGCCGATAAGATAAACGTAAAAAAATAGTTCCGAAAATAATGACGAGCAATGGATTCATAAAGGTTAAAATCGACGATTCTCCGGCTGTAATCGTTTCCAAACTAACGAAAATACACCCCATCACTCCAGCTGTTTGAAAAAATCCGATTATAAAAATTTGTCCCCAATCGTACAACGTCTTTGGATGGGGCTTTTTTAAAATTATGACAGCAATGCCCATGACAATTCCAGCAATAGTAAAGCGGAGGGCGACAAGTAAGATTGGTGATGCATAAGCGAGGCCAATTTTACCAATTGCAAATGCAGAACCCATTAATGAAGTTGTTGCGACGACGAGTAGTGCGTATACGTATTTATTCATTGCAAGCTCCTTTATTAAGAAACATATATATTACATCTTAACGGAAAATTCTGAAAAAAGGAATGAGATGAAACGAAAAACATCTATATTCATTGTGTTTTATTTCAATCAAATGATGTCTGATCCAAATTAGAATTTCTTAATTTACTTGTCCAAGGTAATAAAAGGGAAATAATCCATCCGACTACAAACGCATTAATGAGTGTTCCAATCCCGATTGCACCACCGAATAAAAAAGCAATAATAACGAGAAGCACATTCATAATGGCACGTGATTTCGTGACAGACCAATTTAGTCTATTGGATAAAATCATCATGGAGCGATCCATTGGATTTGGAGCAATTTCGGATTGTAAATAAAAAGCCACACCGATTCCTGTTAAGAGAATACCGAGTAGTAAATAAACAATTTGCCCACCTAGCCCATGAGGAATGTATATATATTCTAAAATGAATAGCCAACTATCGATCCCAATTCCAGTGATAAAAGATGTAATGAGCGCGAAATATTCAGGGCGTTTTTGATCGAACAAAGCATTTCCGAGAACCATTGATGTACCTACAACGATTTCCCAACTTCCAATCGTTAATCCGAAAGTTCGGAATAATCCTACTAAAAGTGCATCGAATGGTGATGTTCCTAATAGAGAAAGAACGGATAAAGCAATCCCTAAAGTTAGAATAAGGAGGCCGAATAAATAAAAATGCAGTCCCTTTTTAAGTAATGTCATATGCATTCTCCTTCATATTAATACGACTCATCTTTACTATAAAAGAAAATGTCTTAAATATGTAATAATTCAACATAGCTAAAAAGTTTCTTCGTGCTATAATAATGTGTATAATTGAGTTATTGACTATTAAAGAGGTGTACGAGGTTGAGTATGTCTACTAATTATAATATGGAAAAACAAAGTATCGGAACTGTATTGCGAGATTTAAAGGCACTGGTAAAAGGTATTGTCTTGCTTGCAAATATATTACCGATTTTAAGTGGTTTTTGGTTAGCCCTTTATTTTAATAATGAATCTTTTCTTGATCATTTAGACAAATTTATCTTTATGACAATTGGTGGCACATTAGTAATGTCTGGTGCGTTAATTTTGAATAATTGGTATGAAGTAGATTTAGATAAGAAAATGGATAGAACGAAAGAAAGACCTACAGTAACAGGGAATTTCTCTATGAAAACAGTATTAACATTAGGAATTGTTAGTTCTGTGTTAGGACATGTTATTTTACTATTTACAACGTTTGAAGCATTTATATATGCCTTTATTGGTTGGTTTACGTATGTAGTGTTGTATACATTTTGGACGAAGCGTCGTTATACACTGAATACAGTTGTTGGAAGTGTATCTGGAGCAGTTACACCATTAATTGGTTGGGCGACGATTTCTTCTGCGTATCATATCGTACCGATTGTATTATTTATCATCTTATTTATATGGCAAATTCCACATACATTTGCGATTGCGATGCGCCGCCATGATGATTACAAGGCTGCCGGTGTACCGATGTTACCAGTAGCATATGGTTTTGAAGTAACAAAGCGTCAAAATGCAGTATATATTGCAGCACTTTTACCATTACCATTATTTTTAACTTCATTAGGCACATTTTTCGTTATTGTGATGTCCGTATTAAATATTATTTGGTTATGCATGGCGATTCGTGGATTGTTTAGAAAAGATGATATTCGCTATGCCAATTCAATGTTCTATTTTTCTTTAACATATTTAAGTATTGTTTTTGGATTAATGATTTTTATTACGTTATAAAATAGATGAGGTTCGAACGACTAAGTTTCTCATTTGGAAAACAGTCATGTTTATCAGGAAAAGATAAACAGGGCTGTTTTTTTATGGGAAATTGTACAAACAAAATATTGTATTCTTATGTAAAGAAATTAGTGAAAATTGCTCATGAAAAAGAGCATTAGTCGTTTTAAGAATGAAAAGGTAGTCATGAAGCAAATGTTATTCAAATTTTTTGTTGCACAGTTTGATAGTTTACTTACACTATTAATCATTTTAAATTTGGTTGCAATTATTTTAGCGTTAGTCTGTTACATCCTTTTTTGTCTTTTAAAATTATTCAAAAAGACTTATACTAAAACTATACAACTGTTTTCAGAAAGGAATTAACAGATGGAGCTAATTTATCAAGGAAAAACAAAAGATGTGTACAAGCTTGAAGATGGAAATATTCAACTAATGTTTAAGGACGATGTTACTGGCGAAGATGGAGTATTTGATCCAGGTGCCAATACGGTAGGATTAACTATTGATGGAGTTGGAAAATCAGGTTTAAAAATGACGACATACTTTTTCGAGAAATTACGAGAAAGAAATATTCCAACCCATTATATTAAAACGAATTTTGATGATGTTGCAATGATCGTAAAGGATGCGGAAATGTTCGGTAATGGGTTAGAAGTGATTTGTCGTTATCGTGCAGTTGGTAGCTTTTATCGTCGTTATGCAGCACTTTGTGAAGAAGGGCAAGCGTTAGATAGGTTTGTTGAAATAACAATTAAAGACGATGAACGCGGTGACCCTCCCATTTCGAAAGAAGCTTTAACAATGTTACATGTTGTGACAGAAGATGAATATGATCAAATTGTAACTTTAACGAAGGAAATTTCACAAATCGTTAAAGAAACATTAGCAGATAAAGGATTAGAATTATTTGATATAAAATTAGAATTCGGGCGTAATAAAGAGACGAAGGAAATTATGTTAATTGATGAAATTTCTGGCGGAAATATGCGTGTCTATGATAAAAATGGAACGTATATTGAGCCATTGCAATTAGAAACATACCTATTTTAAGATGAGAAAGCTATGTATATGAATAGGGGGTGGATGTAATGGATAAACAAACTGTCCAAACAGTTTTGCGCAATTATTTTCGCTTATTTCCAAATGCGGACTCTATCATTATTGCTGATCGACAAAAATATTTGTACTATGAACCGAGTGTTCATTTAGATTTACAAATAAAGCCTGGTGATTTATTACCGACAAAATCGATTACAAAAGAGGCAATGGATAAAGGATATCGTGTGAAGGAAGTGATTGAACACGAAGGAATACATATGTCCTATCGGGCAATTTCAGAACCGATTTTTATCGGAAAAGAAATCGTTGGAGCTATGACAGCTATTTATCCATTACATGCTACTACCCTTTATTTACCATATATCACGGTTCGAACGAAAGACCGCTGGGTGCCAATTCATTTAGATGATATCGTTTATTTGGAAGCATACAATCGAAAAACATCTATTTCTTCCATCGCTTATAAGGGCACACATCGTAACAATTTAACAGAAGTAGAGGCAAAATTACCTGCGGAAAACTTTCTACGTTGTCATCGATCCTACATTGTTAATTTACATCAAATAAAAGAAATTCATCCTGATTCACATTCCACTTTTATATTAAAAATGTCAAACGAAGAAAGAGTGCCTGTAAGTCAAAGCTACTCCAAAAGATTTCGTCAATTACTCGATTTTTGAAAACGCTTTAGTTGTTGGTGTGTAAAGGATGATGATGATAGTGGACTTTCAATGCATTTAGTGTCATAATAATTGTAGCTCAGTATAAATTAAAGCCCTTTCATGCAAAAACACATGAATGTTAGGCTGGAAATTGTTAAAATATATACAAAATGTAAATAATATTTTAAGAGGTGATTTTTCATGAGCGTTGATTTAAGCCAAAAGATTAGAAATAAAGATTTTTTAGACAAAGTTGTATCTGCTGAGGAAGCAGCTTCATGGATTGAAGATGGTATGAATTTAGGATTTAGTGGATTCACATTATTCGGTGAGCCGAAAGAGTTCCCATTAGCTTTATCAGAGCGTGGAAAGAAAGAAGATTTCAAAGTAAACTTATATACTGGGGCTTCATTAGGGCCAACTGCTGACCAATCAATGGCAGAAGCTGGAATTGTTAACTTACGTGTTCCTTATCAAGGAAATGCTGTAATGCGTAAAAGTATTAATGCTGGTGAAATGTTTTACATTGATCAACATTTATCTCATACAGCTGAAGAAGTACGTAAAGGTACTTTAGGGAATATTGATTATGCTGTTATTGAAGCAGCAGCTATTACAGAAGATGGATTAATTATTCCGACTGGTTCTGTTGGTAACTCTCCAATTTTCATTGAAAAAGCTGAAAACGTTATCGTAGAATTAAACTTAAATGCTCCGAAAGAGTATGAAGGTTTACACGATATTTATGTATTAGAAGAACAAGGTAAACGCCGTGAAATTCCTTTATATAGTACTGGAGAGCGTATTGGTGAAGTTGGAATTAAAGTAGATCCTGCAAAAGTAAAAGGGATCGTTTTATCTGAGCAACCAGATATTCCTTCTCCATTATTCGAACCAAACGAAGAAACACAACAAATCGCGGACAACTTATTAGACTTTTTCGCTGGAGAAGTAGAAGCTGGCCGTTTACCAAAATCATTAGCTCCGCTTCAGTCAGGTGTTGGTTCTGTAGCGAATGCTGTATTAAGTGGAATGAAAGATTCACAGTTTAAAGATATCGAAGTATACTCAGAAGTTTTACAAGACGGTATTTTCGATTTAATTGATGCTGGAGTTGTTAAGTTTGCATCTGCAACAGCATTCTCATTATCGAAAAAACGTGTGGAATCATTAGGAGAGGATTTAGCTAAATATAAAGAGCAAATCGTATTCCGACCACAAGAAGTTTCGAACCATCCAGAGATTATTCGTCGATTAGGTGTTATTTCATTCAATACTCCAATCGAAGTTGATATTTATGGAAACGTAAACTCTACACATGTAAGTGGTACACGTGTTATGAACGGTATCGGTGGATCAGGAGATTTTGCACGTAACGCACGTATTACAATTTTTGTTACTTCATCTCTTGCTAAAGGTGGAGACATTTCAACCATTGTTCCATTCGTATCTCACGTAGACCATACAGAGCACGATGTGGACGTTATCGTTACAGAGCAAGGTTATGCAGACATTCGTGGATTACCTCCTGTAAAGCGTGCTAGAAAAATTATCGAAAACTGTGCGAATCCTAAATATAAGCAGCAGTTATTAGATTACCTTGAGGAAGCAATTGAAAAAGTAGGTGGACATACTCCACATATGTTAGATAAAGCATTCTCATGGCATACAAACTTAAAAGAAAATGGAACAATGTTATTAGATGACAAAGTGAAAAACTAATTTTATTCCAACGAAAGAGGTTCAGGCAAAACGAGTCTCTTATCATGAAAAATGGTCATGTTTATCAAAAAAAGATAAACATGACCGTTTTTTGTTTCATAGCTTTATAATAATGGTGGGGAAATCAAATAAAGATGATTAAGCGTAATGCCTTTGGAGTTAAATGGTTAGATGGAAAATAATATGAAATCATCAACATAAAGAGAATGCATTCGGAATTATTTTATAACATTAAAAGTAAGGAAGCATAATAGTGGAAAAATAATATGTAGACTCACGAAGGAAAGCAACAGCTGTAAATTCACCTAGTAAGTTCGCGATAGCAAACTTACTAAGTTCGTAGACGCATGACCCACGGAAAGGATAATTTGTAGCGTGTATATTATGTATTGGATGAACAAAAAATACAGAAAATAATATGTAAACATAATTTGTAAGAGTCCAGATGCAAAAATTGATTCTTATAGACGTGATTATGTATATTAGTATTGGTCGAATACTTGTTGAATGTCTTTTACGGTTGTATAAGTTGTTAAGGCGAGCATTAATAAGATTCTAGCTTTTTGTGGCAATAAATTATCTGCATGGATGAATGCATCATCTCTGTATGGAGCAACATCCATCACACGTCCATTTCCAACCCGACTACTTCGAACGATAAACATTCCTTCTTTGGTTGCATTTCGTAATGAATCAAGTTCATCAGGGGAAACTAAACCAGCCCCAGTTCCAGCTGTGACGATACCAGAAAAATATTTGGATGCAATAATATAATCAATTAAATGGCCCGATGCACCGGCATAGGAGTATATGATTTCTACATTTTTAAATGTATCGAATTCAAGTTTTGAAAATTCAGATTCATATGTATGCTTTTTTACAGGCCTTCGATACATATGAACCTTTTTGTCGGGATCGATAAACCCTAAATAACCTAATTGACCGGAATGGAATGTTTCTAAACGATATGTATTTGTTTTTGTTACTTCCCGGGCGCAATTGATTTCATCATTTAAAACGACGAGTACTCCATATCCTTTTACTTCATCACTTGCCGCTACACGGACGGCTTGTAATAAGTTAGCATGTGCATCGGAACTAATAGCGCTGTAAGGACGTTGGGAACCAACAACGACAATTGGTTTATCTGTATCGACAGTTAAATGAAGGAAATAAGCAGTCTCCTCAATCGTGTTAGTCCCATGTGTTAGAACAATTCCATCATATAATTGGATATCGTGTTGAATTTTATTTCTAAGTTGGATCCAATGTTCTGTTTGAATAGCCGTACTACTTACACGAAGAAAAGATTCAAAAGAAACGTTAGCAATCGATGATAATTCTGGGATGTCTTTTAAATACGTTTCGCCAGTATATATTCCTGACGTATAATCTTTAAAATCTAATCGATCTTCACCAGCGGCAGAAATGGTTCCACCTAACTCAATTACTTTAATCTTTTTCATACGTGAGCCTCCTAATTAGTATGTTCCGAAACAGTATGTTCCAACCATGTTAATACATCATTATATACATCATCTTTATGTGTTTCGTTAATTAACTCATGACGTGCCCCGTGATATAATGTTAGTTTTACATCTGTACAACCGATAGCTTTGTAGTATTCATACGCTTTTTTAACGCCTTTTCCATGGTTGCCAACAGGATCAGCATCACCAGCGATGAAGTATATCGATAAGTCTTTAGGTGTTTTTTCAATCTCTTTTCTTTTATGGATGGTGTTGATGCCGTGTAATAAATCCGCGAAAAATCCACTAGTACAAATAAATCCACAATATTCATCTTCTATATATTGATTTACTACTGTTTCATCCCGGCTTAAAAAGTCGAATGACGTTTTAGGATGGTTATAATGTTTGTTGTAATTGCCAAAAATTAATTTATCCATTAACTTACTTGGTGTCCGGCGACCAATTCTTCGTTTTTCCATTTTAGCGATGATTTCTCCAATTTTGCCAATAATTCCTTGATCTCCACCTGTTCCACATAAAATAACCCCATCGATTTCATTTCCATACAATTGTATGTAACGTCTTGATAAAAATGACCCCATACTATGACCAAATAAAATGATTGGTATATTTGGATAGTCTTGTTTTATCTTTTGTGTTAGTTCGTGCATATCTGAAGTAACACGATGGAAACCATCCTCATCCGCAAAATAACCTTTGTCGTCAGGAGCAATGATGTTCCCACCATGTCCACGATGGTCATTTCCGATAACAGTATAGTTATTTTCGGTTAAAAAGGTTGCGAAATGGTCATAGCGTAAAATATGTTCTGCCATACCATGGGCGATCTGAATAATCGCTTTTGGAGACTGATGCTCATTTTCCCATTTGAACGTGTTGATAGTTGTCCCATCTGATGTGATGAAATCATAATTTGTACGAATCATATAGAATTCCTCCTCGTTTGGAAAAGCAATAATGTTCGTTAGTGTAGGAAGAAATGAAAGTATTTGTAAAGCAGGTTGCAACTCATTTTAAGTATACTTCGATTCTACTTTCAGTATTTCCGCATATACCACTAACTATGTTTGCAAATATTTCATTCAACTTATTCGGTTTAAATTACCAATTTCTTTCGCTACCTTTATCATACAGGTATTCACAAAAAATTGAAAATGAATAAATCGGTATATTTATACAACTATATTGCATAAATAGAAAGTGATGTTTCCATAAATATGTATAAAATTATTAAAAATAATGAAAAAACTTATAAATATACTATTGATTTTATTTTTATACACTGTATAATAGTATTTGTTACGAAAAATAATTAGGAGAGTGGATATGAAATGAAAGTAGCAGTTATTGGAGCAACGGGATATGGTGGAGCTGAATTAGTACGAATTTTACACCGACATCCTAAAGTATCTATTCACTCGATTCATGCAACAAGTATGCATGGTGAAAAACTAAGTACGGTTTTTCCTCATATGCAACATTTTATACAAGATACATTAGAAGAAGCAGATTTAGATCAATTAGCGAAAGAAGTAGATATTGTATTTACTGCAACACCTTCAGGGGTAGCGAAGAATATTGCTCCAGTATTAGTAGAAAAAGGTGTGAAGGTGATAGATTTATCAGGAGATTTTCGAATAAAAAATCGTGAAATATATAAAGAATGGTACAAAATACATGCTGCAGAACAAGAGAAATTAAATCAATCAGTATATGGATTAACAGAATGGGTAGAAGAAGATTTACAAAAAGCGAATCTCATTGCAAATCCTGGATGTTTTCCAACAGCGGTGCTGCTCGGTTTAGCACCTTTAGTAAAAGAAGGAATCATTGATGAAAATATGATTATTATCGATGCGAAAACAGGTGTAAGTGGAGCAGGAAAAAATGCATCGCAAGGTACCCATTTTCCAGAGATAAATGACAACTTGAAAATATATAAAGTACATGAACATCAACATACACCAGAAATCGAAGAACAATTACAAAACTGGAATGCTAACATCGGTCCAGTAACATTCACTACACATTTAGCACCTATGACAAGAGGAATTATGGCGACGATGTACTTAACAGCGAAAGAGTCAACTACAACGAAGGAATTAACAGAGTTATTTCAGAAACAATACAAAGATAATCATTTTATACGTATTCAAGAAGGAAGGTTTCCGAGTACAAAGGAAGTATCTGGCTCAAATTTTTGCGACATTGCAGTTGCATATGATGAACGAACGAAACGAATTACGGTCGTTTCTGTTATCGATAATTTAGTAAAAGGTGCTTCAGGGCAAGCGGTACAAAATATGAATAAAATGCTCGGATTTGATGAACATGAAGGAATAGACTTTATGCCATTATTTCCGTAATAAGGAGTAATGACAATGAAATATATAAAGAATGGAAATATTACAACACCGAAAGGATTTCAAACAGCTGGAATCCATGCAGGATTAAAAAGGAAGCGAAAAGATTTGGGGGTCATCGTTTGTGATACGGTCGCAGATGCTGCAGCAGTTTATACATTAAATCAAATCCAAGCAGCACCGATTACGGTAACGAAGGAAACGGTGAAAAAAGCGAATAAAATTCAAGCGGTTATTGTAAATAGCGGCAATGCAAATGCTTGTACAGGAAATCAAGGGATGCAAGATGCATATGAAATGCAAAAAGTAACAGCAGATACATTTCATGTTCAACAAGAACATGTAGCAGTGGCATCTACAGGTGTGATCGGTGAATATTTACCGATGGAGAAAATTACAACGAACATCCCAAATTTAATCATAAATAATCAAACTGAAAGTGCAACAGACTTTGGAGAAGCAATTTTAACGACAGACACTTTTTCAAAAAGTACTTGTTATGAAACGACGATCGATGGAAAGACGATTACGATGGCAGGCGCTGCAAAAGGTTCAGGGATGATTGAGCCTAATATGGGAACGATGCTAGGTTTCATTACGACAGATGCAAACATTTCAGGTGAATGGTTGGATATAGCATTAAAAGAAGCAGTAGATAAAACATTTAATTGTATTACAGTAGATGGTGACACGTCGACAAATGATATGGTTATCGTATTAGCGAGTGGACTACAAGAAAATGAGCCATTAACAAATGCACATGAAGATTGGTCAACATTCGTAACAATACTTACGAAAACATGTGAAGACTTAGCGAAAAAAATTGCTCAAGATGGAGAAGGGGCAACAAAGTTAATTGAGGTAGAGGTACAAGGTGCGGAGACAGAAGAAGATGCTAAAAAGATTGCAAAAGCGATTGTCGGATCTTCCCTAGTAAAAACAATGGTATATGGAAATGATGCAAACTGGGGGAGAGTCATTGCAGCGGTCGGCTATAGTGGAGTAGACATTCATCCAGAAACAATTGATATGAAAATCGGTTCTATTCCATTATTACAGAATAGTGAACCTCTTCCATTCTCAGAGGAAGCAGCAACAGCATACTTACAAAATGAACATATTGTCATCCAAGTAAATATTCATAAAGGAAATGCTAATGGAAAAGCGTGGGGATGTGACCTCACATATGATTACGTGAAAATAAATGCGAGTTATAGAACGTAAAACATAGAAAGGGGAAAAATAAAAATGTTGGATAATATTATCGTATTAAAATGTGGAGGTAGTTCGATCGATGAACTATCAGATAGTTTTTTTGATAATGTGCAATCGTTAATCAACCAAGGAGTTCATCCGGTAATCGTTCATGGAGGTGGTCCAGCTATTCAAAGTATGTTAGAAAAATTAAATCTACAGTTTGAATTTATTGATGGACTACGAAAAACAACGGATGAGATGATGGATGTGGTAGAAATGGTTTTAACAGGTAGCGTAAATCCAACATTGTCCCGCCGTTTAAATGACCATAGCATTAATGCTGTCGGTATTTCAGGTGCAGACATGAATGTACTCGAAGCGACACCACTAGATTATGACAAATATGGGTTAGTTGGTGAAGTGAGCAATGTAAATGTAGAAGTACTCCATGATTTAATGAGCAAAAATATCGTTCCAGTCATTTCGCCAATTGCATATGGAAAAGACGGAAATAAATATAATATTAATGCAGATACAGCAGCAGGTGCAGTTGCAGCTGCATTAAATGCGAAACAATTAATTTTTGTGACAGATGTACCAGGTATCTTACAAGATGGAGAATTATTAGAAGAAGTGACAACTGAAACAGTAGAAAAACTAATCCAAAATAATACGATTTTCGGTGGGATGATTCCGAAAGTAAAAGCAGCAATGAAAGGATTAAAACATAATGTTTCAGAAGTGATGATTGTAAATGGGAAAAAATCAAAGATGAAAAATAAAAATACATTAGCAGGGACGACGATAAAAAATACTAAAATAGCGGTCGTAACAGCGTAGGAGAGATAAAAATGGCATTGTTTCCGACATATAATAGATTTCCATTATCTGTACAAAGTGCGACAGGTGCTGAAATAACAGATATACATGGGAAAACGTATTTAGACTTTGGCTCAGGTATCGGAGTATGTAATTTAGGCCATTGTCATCCAATTGTACAAAAGGCAGTTGAAAAGCAGTTACATTTATATTGGCACACATCTAATTTATATGAAAACCCAATTCAATCAAAAGTAGCAGCACAAATTACGACACATAGTCATGGAGATTATGTGTTCTTCTGTAATAGTGGTGCAGAAGCAAATGAAGCAGCAATTAAATTGGCACGCAAAGCAACAGGAAAAGAAAAAATTATTACATTCCAACAATCATTCCACGGACGAACGTTTGCAACAATGGCTGCGACAGGACAAGAAAAAGTACGTGAAGGTTTTGGGACAATGTTGGAAAAATTTGCGTATGCAACATTTAATAATCTAGCATCTGTAGAACAATTAATCGATGAAAATACCGCTGCTGTCATGGTCGAAGTTGTGCAAGGAGAAGGTGGAGTACACCCAGCAGACCATGAATTTATGGAAGGTGTAGCAACATTATGTAAGGAAAACAATATATTGCTGATCGTCGATGAAATTCAAACTGGCATTGGACGTACTGGAAAGAAATTCGGTTTTGAACATTATCAAATTGAACCAGATATTTTCACATTAGCAAAAGGGTTAGGAAATGGATTACCAGTAGGTGCGATGGTTGCTAAAGCAGCTTATAAAGACGATTTTGGTCCTGGATCGCACGGTTCTACCTTTGGTGGAAATCCACTTGCAATGGCTTCTGCAAATGCGGTATTACAGATAGTATTTGAAGATACGTTTATAGATGAAGTGGAAGCGAAAGCAACATATTTACAAGAAAAATTGGAAAAAGAAATCGCACCATTGGCATCTGTCCAAGCAATTCGTCAAAAAGGAATGATGGTCGGTATCGATTGTCATAAAAGTGTTGCTCCTATCGTGACACAGTTATTAGATAAAGGATTGCTCGTTTTACTTGCAGGTGATACGGTCGTTCGACTGTTACCACCGCTTATTGTGACAGAAGCGCAAATGGACGAAGCGATTGAACTACTAAAAGAAACATTAGCGACATTTTAATAGACAGTTTCAAAATACGGGGAGGCTATTTTTATGCCTAAGAAAACAGACATGAACAAAATATTAGTAATCGGTTCTGGGCCTATTACGATTGGGCAAGCAGCAGAATTTGATTATGCAGGGACACAAGCTTGCTTAACATTAAAGGAAGAAGGATACGAGGTCGTTTTACTTAACAATAATCCAGCAACAATTATGACAGATGAACATATTGCACATAAAGTATATTTCGAACCTTTAACGATAAAAAGTATTGTTGCAATCATCGAGAAGGAACAGCCAGACGCAATGCTCGTGTCTGTTAGCGGCCAAACAGGATTAAATTTAGCTTTTTCTTTATACGAACAAAATATTTTTGAAAAATATCATATCGAAGTGCTTGGTACTCCTATTGAAGCAATTATGGAAGGGGAAGACCGAGAAAAATTCCGTACATTAATGCAAAAGATTGATGAGCCGATTCCAGAAAGTGCCATTGTTGAAACATTAGAAGATGGTTTGGCATTTACAAATGAAGTGGGATATCCAATAATTGTTCGTCCGGCATACACTTTAGGTGGTTCTGGAGGAGGAATTGCTAAAGGTGAAAATGCATTTACGACATTTATGACACGTGGACTACGTGCGAGCCCAATTGGGCAATGTTTGATTGAAAAAAGTATTGCTGGTTGGAAAGAAATTGAAATGGAAGTAGTTCGTGATAAAAAAGACCAAGCGGTCGTCGTTTGTCATATGGAAAATATTGATCCTGTTGGAGTTCATACAGGAGATTCTGTTGTCGTAAGCCCGATTCAAACATTGCAACAACGAGATATTGAAAAACTGAAAGCAGCATCTTTAAAAATCGTCCGTGCAATTGGTATTATTGGGGCATGTAATGTGCAATTAGCATTTGATCCATTAACGAAAAATTATATTGTTATTGAAATTAACCCGCGTGTAAGCCGTTCAAGCGCACTGGCATCTAAAGCAACAGGCTATCCAATTGCTAAAATTGCAACGAAATTAAGCATTGGGTATACATTAGATGAAATTTTTGATGCACAAAGAAAGGTAACATTGGAAAAATATGAACCAGTGTTAGATTATACAGTGGTGAAGTTCCCGAGCTGGCCATTTGAAAAGTTTGTAACAGCAGACCGTAAATTAGGCACACAAATGAAAGCGACAGGGGAAGTCATGGCTATTGAAAAAACAATCATTGCTAGCTTGCATAAAGCAATTCGATCGCTTGAATTAAAAATGGATGGATTAACCCTACAAAGCATAGAACATTATGATACGATTCAATTAAAAAAACTCGTTCATCATACGGATGATCGTCGCTTTTTTGTATTATTAGAGCTAATTCGTCGTGGTGTTCCCATTACGGCAATCCATGCAGCGACAAAAATCGATAACTATTTCTTACAAGCGATGGAAACGTTAGTCGTATTAGAGGAAAAAGCAAAAACAAGTACCATGGAGATGGTGGAGAAAGAACAATTGCTAGCATGGAAGCAAGCCGGATTTTTAGATGAACAATTAGCAACATGGTGGAATGTGTCCGTTCAAGCAGTTGCAAATAAACGGAAAGAATTAGCAATTACACCAGTTTATGATGCTGTGCGAGCTTTTTCTGAACAAGAAGATGAAGAAGCATTATATTATTATGCAACGTGGCAAGCGGACGATACAGATGAAATTATAGAGAAAAAAGAAAAGGTCGTTATCGTCGGAAGTGGCCCAATTCGTATTGGGCAAGGGGTTGAATTTGATTATTGCTCTGTACAAGGAGTAAAAGCATTGCAAATGTTAGGCTATGAAACCATTTTAATTAATAATAACCCTTCTACTGTAAGTACAGACTATGAATTTGCCGATAAACTGTATATTGAACCGTTAACAGCAGAAGATGTTTATCGAGTGATGCAACGAGAGGGAACGAATAAGGTAATTGTTCAATTTGGAGGGCAAACAGCGATTAATTTAGTGGAAGGACTAGAAGCATATGGTGTCCATATTCTCGGTTCATCTATGGAAACAATTGATACGTTAGAAGATCGTGATTTATTTTACCAATATGTCCAACAACTTGATATCCCACATATTCCAGGATTGATTGCGAAAGATGAAACAGAATTATATGAGAAAGCAGCTGAAATTGGTTATCCCGTTTTAGTGCGCCCATCCTATGTAATTGGTGGGCAAGGAATGGCAACTATTGAAAATGAAAAAGCATTGAAAAAATATGTCCATTATTATTTACAAGGAACTACATCATATCCCATTTTAATAGATGCATTTTATCCAGGGAAAGAAATAGAAGTGGACGTCGTGACAGATGGAGAAAATATTTTTATCCCAGCGATTTTTGAACATATTGAAAAAGCAGGTGTCCATTCAGGGGATAGTATGGCAGTGACACCACCTATTACACTAGATGAAACAACGAAACAATTAGTTGTACAATATGCAGAAAAAATAGCACAAGGCATTACGTTTAAAGGGATTTTTAATATTCAATTCGTTTTATATGACGGTGTTTTATATGTGTTAGAAGTGAATCCACGTGCGTCAAGAACCGTTCCAGTAATTAGTAAAGTAACGGGAGTGAATATGATCGAGTTAGCGACAAAATTATTACTAGGTACATCCTTACAATCACTCGTTGGAGATGAAAAAATATTACGTGAAAATAAATTTTACACGTTGAAAGCTCCTGTTTTTTCATCACAAAAATTACCTGGGGTCGATCCTATTCTCGTACCAGAAATGAAATCGACAGGAGAAATTATTGCTATTGGGAAAACGTACGGTGAAAGTTTGCGTAAAGCATTTATTTGGAATGAACAGTTAGAAAATACATTCCAACAAACTGGTAAAGAGTTATATATCGCGTCACCAATAGAAACAATTGATATGGAAACATTAATACAAAATGGATCAATGACAACTGTCGAATTTGAAGAAGATGTTTCATTTGAAACAGTTGAAAATTGGTTGAAAGAGCAAACATCCATCGTTTTATTTAGTAATGAAGAGAATAGTGTATTACGTGAACGTGCGATTGAATATAATGTTCTCGTGTTATCAAGTGAAGCAACTTTAGAAGCATTTTTGCAAATGGAAAATAACTGTCCAGAGGTGTGGGCATTACAACAAGAAGAAGGAACGAATGTAAAGGAAGTGGTGTTACAATGAGTGCAGTAAAAACAGCAAAAAAAACCATTCAACAATTAAAAGGTAGAGATTTTCTACAAATTAGCGATTTTACGAAGGAGGAACTTACTGCGTTAATCGAATTCGCATTAGAACTAAAAACTGCGCAGAAAAATGGCGAAGAACATCATTATTTAAAAGGAAAAACGTTAGCGATGATTTTTGAAAAGTCCTCAACGAGAACACGTGTCTCTTTTGAAACGGGCATGTTCCAATTAGGTGGGCACGCACAATTTTTAAGTTCGCGAGACATGCAGCTAGGAAACGGCGAAACCATTCATGATACTGCAAAAGTATTATCGAGATTTGTGGATTGTATCATGATTCGTACTTTTGGTCATGATATCGTTGAAGAGTTAGCAGAACATGCATCCATTCCGATTATTAATGGTTTAACAGATGATGCACATCCATGCCAAGTATTAGCTGATTTAGTCACCATTTATGAGAAAAAAGGTACATTTTCTGGATTGAAATTTGCCTATATTGGCGATGGCAATAATATGACACATTCATTAATGATGGGGTGTGCAACGATGGGCATCGACTGCTATGTCGCTGTACCAAAAGGAAATGAAGTAAGTGAAAAAGTATTACAAGAGGCAAAAGAAATAGCTGCAAATAATAATGCAACAGTCGTTCAAACATATGATCCTGTAGAAGCGGTAAAAGATGCAGATATTATTTACACAGATGTTTGGGCGAGTATGGGTTGGGAAGGTGACAAAGAAGCACGTGTTAAAGAGTTTGCTAATTATCAAGTAAATGATGCACTTGTCGCACATGCGAAAGACGATTATTTATTCATGCATTGTTTACCAGCAATCCGTGAAGAAGAAGTAACAGCTTCTGTCATTGATGGAAAAAACTCTATCGTTTTTGACCAAGCTGAGAACCGACTCCACGCACAAAAGGCTATTTTGGCTGCGATCGTTTAATATCAAATATGAAATGAAGGACAAAACTTTTTCGTTTTGTCCTTTTTTAAAGGCTATAAAGGTACTCCCTACCACAGTGCTATTTACGGTGGTATAGCGTAGACAATGAAAAGGACAAGGGATGTTCAATTGTATGTGCAGCCTTTATGAAAGGATGCACATACAATCAAAATTTACCTCGTCCAATTTCTGTTACGATTTTATAATAAACCGATCCATTGCCAATATGTTGCACTAAATAGGATAATTAATAAATAACCGATAATGGTAATAGGGATCCCTGACTTAAGAAATTGTTTGGTTGTAAACGCTCCGGTACCGTATGCCAACATATTTTGTGGTGCATTGATAGGTAGTAAGAAACCAAAACTGATAACGAACTGCATAATTAATACTAGCCCTGGTCCATTGAATGCTGTTTCTCCCATACCGACGACTAGTGCAATTACAATTGGAATAAAAGCAGATGCCAAACTGGTTGCACTTGCAAAACCTAAGTGAATTAAAATATTAAACAGTGCTAAAACAGCAATCATCATTACTAACGGCATAGTAGTTAGACCAATTGCTTCAAATGATTTTTCCGATAACCAAGATGCCCCGTTAGTTGCGAGTAACACTTGTCCCATTGAAATACCTGTGGCAAAGACAATAAGTGTTCCCCACGCTATTTTAGGTTGTACCTCCGCCCAAGAAAAAATCCCTATTTTTGGTATGAACATATATGCTAATGCAATAATTGTTACGGTCGTTGAATCAAATGGATGAATGATCCCTTCTGTGGACCAGAAAAATAATAAAAAAAGGGACACAATAATAAGTCGTTTTTCTTTTATTGTCATCGCACCTAATGCTTTTAATTGCTCTTTTATATCGCCTTTTCCTTCTAAATTGGATTCGTCGATTTTAATTAATCTTGTCATGACGAAGTATAACACAACAGACATGATTATTGCCCAAGGTGCTGCATATAGGAACCAAGCTCCCCATGAGAAGTCAATCCCAAATTCTGATTCCATAAATCCTAAAGCAACCATGTTTTGGGCGGCGGCTGTTTTAATTCCAATATTCCAAATAGAAATGGACTGTACGGCGGTAATCATCAGCAGGGCAGATAATTTGCTGTCTTTTGCTAAACCAAATGCTGCAGTCATTCCTAATAAAATAGGAACTAACGTACCTGCACGAGCAGTTGCACTTGGAACAAATAACGCTAATACAAAGCTAACCAAAATAGTTCCAATGACAAGTCTACCTGGTGCGGTTCCTACTTTTGACATAATGTAAAGTGCAATTCGTTTATGTAAACCAGTTAGCTCCATCGCTGTTGCTAGTACAAGCGCTCCGGCAACCAATAAAAGTGCTGTTGAACTGAATCCTCCAATTGACATGACTAACGCATCTTTTGTACCAAGGAGTTCAGCTGGATTTTCCATATCTGGAGCAAGTCCTACTAGCACTGTTAATAGTGCTACGATAAATATGGCACTTACTGGATATGACACTGCTTCTGTTACCCATAAAATAACAGCAAATGCTAATACGGCAAGTGCCCGTTGACCTGCAACAGGAAGTGACTCGGGGTTAGGTAATAAAACAATAATGACAAGCACTACAAAAGCTGCAATTAATGCAAAACTCTTTTTTTTATTCATGTGTTTTCCCTCCAATAATGAATTTCTAAATCAATTACATGATCATCCGCTTGTTTATATTCATTTGATAATGACAGTAAAATTATACCCCTTGCTAAACACGATAAAACACTTATTATTGTGACAAATTATTTAAAATTGATGAACGAATTACTTGTTATCGTGACTGAATTTTACCCGAAGTGCATTAATTAATACGGCACAATATGATTTCCAATTAGTGTTCGGACGATTGTTCGAACTTATGTTTATCTAGGGAAAAGATTTCTATCCTAACTGAGATTGTGAACGATGATATTTTATTCCCGTTTGGAACATTTAGTAAAAGACATTAAATACTACGTTGAAGCTATACAAGTTTTAACTGGAAAATAAGATGTAATCTACGAATTTTAAAGTAAAATAAAAAATGAATACGTAATAGTCAAAATAAAGAAGCCACGTACTAAA
>NZ_JBBKBG010000022.1:0-43963 GCF_037892545.1 Pseudogracilibacillus sp. ICA-222130 | reverse complement strand
ATTGTATCTTATTTTCAAAACGGCCTTTATATTTAGGCTTTTACACTTTTAAATTTATGGAAAGGAACGATAATGACAATGGAAAATAAACTTGATTTACTTTAGATTTGAACGTGGTAAAATAACATTTTCTTTTCTCACTCCAACGCAAGTATACTTATAGATATTTTCGTTTCTTTTCATAAAAAAAAAGAACATAGCATTTAGCTACATTCCTTTTTCGATAACTTTTTTCAATTGATAATATTTTCGAAGCATTGCGACTCGCCAAGTTAAAATCATAGTAAAAGCAAGTATGAAAAACATCCCACTCGTTTCTCCAAATGAAATGACACTTCCTATAATCATTTTAATGATCATGCGGATCATTAATAAACTGATTAAGATCAGGATAAATGCCTTTGACGGAATTACATATATATCTTTTTCGCTAATTTCAAATTTTGTTAATTTAATAAGAAAAATCGAAAAAAATAGTCCAACCATTACCGCTTCTCCAATCCCTAATAAAGAAACACGGAATGTCGGAAAAAGAAACATAAAAGCCCCCGTACTCATGAAGACAGGGGGCAAAATAATTTTTTTGGGAGTAATTGGCTTTGTTGCAGCTTTTGCCCGTACAAAAATCATGATGGTCGCCATCCCAAATGCAACTATTGTACTGGCTGCAACTAAAATTGTTTGATCAATTGATTCAATCATTTTGCTTACTCTTTCACTGAGCCTCTATCTGAAGCAATTGTTAAAATAATTGTCATGGTAGAACCGAATACAGTGAAATAGACACCAAGGTCAAATAACATCGCCGTTGCTAGTTCCACTTCGCCAACTAAAGGGATTGTAAATGTGCCAAATGTGTGTGTTAAAAACGGGACATTAAATAATAATGAACCTAGTCCAGTTAAAATTGCAACAAGCAATCCTAACGGAATGAGCTGGATATAATTAATACGAATGATTTTATTTACTTGTTCTTCTCCATATGCCATGAACATTAATAAAACTGCCGCTGTCGTCGTTAATCCACCAACGAACCCTCCACCAGGAGAATTATGTCCAGCCAATAGTAAGTATACAGCAAAGCCTAATAAAATAAATACAATTAAAGAAGATGTTGATTTTAAAATTAGGTTATTCGGTTTATGCATCGTAAAACTCCTTATATGTTTCATCATTTCTTTCTCTATTTTACACGAATATAACTAAAAATGAAAGCGCTAATTAAAACCCATAAAATCCTGTCCATTCAGCAAATAAGGATGATAATTTCGCCATCCAATTGAAAAATAATGCAATACCAAATCCAACCATAATATAGCCACCAATTTTTACTACTTTTTGGCTATGACGTTTTATAAAATCCATTTTTCCTATAAAGAAGGACAATACTAAGAATGGAATTGCAAAACCTAATACATAACTAATCATTAAAAGAATCCCTTGATCTGGATGGGTTGCCGCCATGGATAAAACGATGGCTAAAATAGGCCCCATACAAGGTGTCCATCCCATCGCAAATGCTAAACCGATAATAAATGTACCGATAAATCCTGACGGTCTATTTTTAAATTTTATCGATCGATCTTTCATTAAAAACTCAAAATTTAATACCCCAACAATAACTAAACCGAAGAAAATAATAACAATCGCACCAATTTGTCTAATTAAATCTTGGTACATTAATAAATATTTGGAAAATGCATTCGCCGAAAATCCTAACATAACGAATACTAGTGAAAATCCTAATAAGAAAATAACTGTATGGATTATACTGTTCATATTAAATTTTTTATCATCATTCGTTAATTCGTTTACACTCATTCCAGTAATATATGATAAAAATGCCGGAAATAAAGGCAACACACATGGTGATATAAATGATAAGAATCCTGCTCCGAACGCTAAAAATAAATTTACTTCTTCCATTTCTCTCCCCCTAAAACAAGCCATCATACATATTGTATCAGATATTTTATGAAATTAACGTCATCTGTTTGACAGTTATCTGAACGTTTTCATTTCCCAATTAATTTCCTTTCTTATTTCCCGGGTACCCGCAAAATGTTACAATTCCCACAAAGAATAAAGATACAATTTGTCGAATTATCCCTATTCTCATCAAAAAAACGAGTAATGTGCCATTACATTACTCGTTCATATATTCTAAATGTCGTTTAATTTTCTTGCGATAAACGATCTGTGATAAATAAATACTAATTTCATATAAAATAAAAAGTGGAATTGCTACCGTTACTTGTAGTACAACATCTGGCGGGGTTACAAGGGCCCCAACTATTAATAATATAAAATATGCATATTTCCGTGACTTTCTTAAAAAGTCCGGTGTTAAAATGCCTAAACTCGTTAAAAACATAATAATCATCGGTAGTTCAAATAAAATAGCAAATGGCAATGTAATTTGCATCATAAATCGGAAATATTTATCTACCGTAAAAAGTTCATTAAACATGCCGTCATTTAAATTTAATAAAAATGGTAAAATTAATTTAACAAACATAAAATACCCGAATACTAATCCACCAAGAAACAATATAAATACTGCTGGTATGTAAGATAGAGACACTTTTCGCTCTTTCTCTGTTAATCCAGGTTTTACAAATAACCATAATTGTAAACTAAGAACTGGTAAGGTTGCTACTATCGCTACAAGCCCCGCAATCGTAAAATAAATCCAAATAATATCCCCTGGACTTGTCACAGTTAATTTAAAATCAATATCACTTTCAAAAAAACTGTAAATATCTTTAATGAAAATAAATGCAAGGATAAAAAAACCAACGAAAGCAAAAGCTGTAACCATTAAGCGGTTCCTCAGTTCAGACAAATGTCCAACGACGTTCATTTCCTTCCCATTTACATTAGTAGACATTTTGCCCTATCGCTCCTTTGTTACACAAATGTGTACGATTAAAAAAGATGTAAGGATGTCCTTACACCAATTTATTCGTTTGACTCTTTTTTATCTTCTTTTTCATCGTCACCCATCATACCTTTTGTTGCATTCTTAAATTCTCTTAACGAACTTCCCGCAGCTTTCCCAATTTCAGGTAACTTTGAAGGTCCGAAAATTAATAACGCGACAACTAAAATTAAAATTAATCCTGGAATTCCAATTTGCGCCATGAATTTCACCTCATTTTTTATACATATACAATACACACAGTCATTGCTAAAAGTATGTTCCTAATTTAACCATCTTTATTATAAGCGAATTACTTTATCATTACAATAAAGAACATTTATTTTTTTCGATCATACTGGATAAAGTAATAATCATACACATTTTTGTCATCTTTTATCCCTTTTTCCTTGGTTGTTTCTTCCCATATGATTGGATCTATTTCCGGAAAATAAACATCGCCTTCAAAAGTTTCATCGATAACTGTCACATATAAACGATCTGCATGTGGAAGTATTTGTTCAAATAAATGGCCTCCACCAATGACGAATAATTCTTTTTCCTGATCCTTTTCCTGCAATGCAAAAATCTCTTCAATAGAATGGATCACTTCGACACCTTCAGGAAATGATTGTTTTCCCCTCGTTAATACGACTGTCGTTCTACCAGGTAAAACTCGTCCAATAGATTCAAACGTTTTTCTACCCATAATTATTGTTGAACCTAATGTTGTTTCTTTAAAATGTTGTAAATCTTTTGGTAAATGCCAAGGCATATCATTATCTTTACCGATGACATTATTTTTATCCATTGCGACTATAAGGGATAACATACGTAATACTCCTCACCTATTGTTTTTTACACAATCCGAATTATAGCATAGGAAATATGCCTTTTCTATTGCGACCTATCTTCTTTCAAGGCCTGTTCTTCTTATATATAGTAGGTTATATTTTTTCTCAACATAATTGTAATCGAGACAAAAATAGTTGCTACTCTTATTAAAGTCTTTCCTTTTCAAGTCTTTCTACTCGTTGTTTTAATTCTTTTATTTCTTGAAGTAATGCATCTCTCGGTATCTTGATTCGATTACTTATAACGGAAACAATCGATAACAACACAATAATAATAAAAAAGATGCCAATTCCAAAAATTAACATTAGTGCCATCGAGTCAATCCTTTCTTTTATTATATCCACATTGTACCATATCCTATCATAATTTTTAAAAAAAGGAGCGGAGTAAAGGAAATACATTGACGATGAATTTCATCACATAGAAGACGAGCAGATAAAATATACTAGCAACCGACTAATCACATATAAAATGAATATAAATTAAATTGGGAATCATTTTTGTTCGATCCAAATGTACAATGCTTCTTCCCCTTACTACGCGCTCCACAGGCTAGCCGTAATCAACAAAAAAATTAATCCGCTTTTATTAAATGTAAACATGCAAAAAGAGCACACGCTAGTAAAATTAACGTATCAAACGCTAGTTTACAAAGGTGCTCCTTATTTGTACTTTTGCTGGGAAACGTAAAAGTATATCTGAAAAGGCATTTACAATTTTTGAACCAATCCACTACTCATCTTTTTAAGTTTATACTGCAATATCTGCTTTTATTGTAGGATGTGGGTCATACCCTTCTAACTCAAAGTCATCCATTGTATAATCAAATACTGTTTCTGGTTTTCGTTTTAAGATTAAAGTCGGTAATTTCTTTGGCGTCCGGCTGATTAATATTTTTGCTTGTTCTATATGATTACTATATAAATGCACATCTCCTCCGGTAAAGATTAATTCCCCTACTTCTAAATCACACTGTGCTGCAACCATATGTGTTAAAAGAGCATAGCTTGCAATATTAAATGGTAGACCGAGGAATGTATCAACACTTCTTTGTTGCCACATTAAAGACAATTTACCATCTGCAACATAGAACTGAAATGCATAATGACATGGCGGTAATGCCATATGATCTACTTCTCCTGGATTCCATGCATTGACTAACAAACGTCTCGAATTCGGATTATGTTTAATTTGCTTGATGACATTCGTCATTTGATCGACAAAACGACCATTTTTCGTTTCCCATTTTCTCCACTGCGCTCCATAAACAGGACCTAATTCTCCATATTGTTTGGCAAATGAATCATCCGTTAAAATACGTTCTTTAAACTTTTCCATTTCAGCTTCGTAAACTGCTTTAAACTCTGGATCTGTTTGACTACGTAACCCGAAATCTGTCATATCAGGTCCATCATAATCTTCACTTTCTACCCATCGTTTAAACGGCCATTCATTCCATATATTATTCTGATGTTCTAATAAAAACTTTAAATTTGTATCCCCTCGTAAAAACCATAATAATTCACTTGCTACGAGACGAAATGGTACCCGTTTCGTCGTTAACAATGGGAAGCCTTCTTGCAAGTCAAAGCGGAGTTGACGCCCGAATACAGAAACCGTGCCTGTCCCAGTTCGATCCCCTTTTGTCGTTCCATTTTGTAAAATATCTTCCAATAATTGTACGTAATTTTGCATCTATCTCACCATTCTTACTTATAAATTTTATCGTTTAATAAACTATATCATTAATGATATAGTTACGAAAGCAATTTTATACGATCATCCAACCTTACGAATCAAAAAATGAATGGATTTTTCGACTCGTAATAGCCCGTTTAAAACGATACAGTTTCTCATAGATTCTATTATTGTAAATTCTATACAGAGTAAACAACTCCTATGAAAGAAAAGAATATAATATCATTTGGTTTCAAATTAACTGAAAGTTATGAATGTAACCGCTTGACTATATAAATGATAATCGTTATATTAATATATAACAAAGAAGTTGAATGGATTCATAAAAGTTACTTCATGTGTGCAGGTACAAACGCAATCCACCTTCAACATGATGTTTTTTTATGTTCAATCGTTTCTTTGTATATCAACACGGCATTCGTGAAAGAATTTAGGAGGATTATGTACATGCAAAATGGAGTTGTAAAATGGTTTAACGCCGAAAAAGGATATGGTTTTATCCAATTAGAAGAAGGAGACGATGTATTCGTACACTTCTCTGCAATCCAAGAAGAAGGATTTAAATCATTAGAAGAAGGTCAAGAAGTTACTTTTGAAATTGTTGAAGGTGAACGTGGACCTCAAGCAGCAAACGTTGAAAAAGTTACAAACTAAAATAAGGGACACATAAAAGTCCGAGTATATAAAATAACCTTTCTTACTTATAAAGTGAGGAAGGTTATTTTTTTTCTGTTATTCTTCTTTTTCCTCCCCTCTTGTAACGTTTTATCCAAAAAATGGTCACATTTTTTTCACATACTTTTATAACATGTATGTTTTAAAAACTATGCGAATTTACCTTTTAAAAGACTTTCGTCTAAATTGTGAAACGTTGACATGAAGCCTTTTATAAGGCCTTTTCTCGTGTATGATAAAGATAGAGTTAAAAAACAATAGTTGTTACAAAACAGGAGGAAACATTTTGTTTTTTAATTCTATTGTACTTATACATTATCTTTAATGAATGAATTTGTGATAGAGGGGAGAGATAAGTATGGGAGAACCGCAAAAGAAAAATCAAGCACATGTAGATGAACATGAAGGCATTGATTTACGAGGTACTTTATTCGGTGTTGGTGTAGTAGGTTTCGTCATTATTATTATGTGGTTTGGAGTTTGGTCTTTATTCTTATCAAGATAGACCGAGAGATTGGGAGGAATAGTTAAATGAATATGCACAAATATGAGAAAATATGGATCTTTTTTGGTTCTGCAACATTACTAGTATTCCTAACATTAGTTGGAATAAGTGCTTTCTATATGGGAAACAAGCCACCTAGTTGTGCAGTAACATTAGATCCTGAAACAGTTAGAGAGCATGCACTCTTTAAAGAACCTGGATTAAAAGAAATCGGAGACAACGAATATCAATTAACGATTGT
Source organism: Pseudogracilibacillus sp. ICA-222130 (assembly GCF_037892545.1). Classification (NCBI taxonomy): domain Bacteria; kingdom Bacillati; phylum Bacillota; class Bacilli; order Caryophanales; family Bacillaceae; genus Pseudogracilibacillus; species Pseudogracilibacillus sp. ICA-222130. The sequence goes on along the minus strand of NZ_JBBKBG010000022.1, from coordinate 37,069 downwards.
TGCCTCTGCATTCGATTATGATGTAGGAAACCCTGAAAAAGTTATTGAAATTCCAAAAGGTGCGAAAGTACATGTCTCTTCAACAACAACAGATGTTATCCACGGTTTTGAGATTGCTGGAACAAACGTAAACATGATGTTAGAGCCAGGTTATATTAGTACCTATACGAATACATTTAAAAATGCAGGCACATATACATTAGTATGTAATGAATATTGTGGTGTAGGTCACCATTTAATGTCTGCTACGATTGAGGTGGTTGAATAATGGCACAAGGAGTAAGAAGTTTATCTAAAAAAGAATCACGCCTTGTTATGTCCCATATGTATGTTGCTTTTATTTCACTATTTATTGGGGCAACATGTGGTTTATTACAAACATTAGAACGTTCAGGTCACTTCCAATTACCAGCAGGTATTGGATATTATCAAATCTTAACGATACATGGTGTTATTTTAGGGTTAGTATTAACGACATTTTTTATTATAGGTTTCATGTTATCTGCTCAAAGTAAAACGACAGGTGGATACAACAAAACAGAACGTACGCTTGGATGGATCGCATTTTGGTTAATGGTATCTGGTACCATCATGGCAGCGACGATGATTTTACTAAATGAAGCATCTGTTTTATATACATTTTACGCGCCACTACAAGCACATGTTATTTTCTATATCGGTTTAGCACTAGTTATTATTGGTACATGGATTGATGGATTTGTTATTTTTAAACGTCATGCACGTTTCCGTAAAGAAAATCCTGGGGAAAAAACACCTTTATTAAGCTATATGGCTGTTATAACGATGTTAATGTGGCAAATTGCTTCTCTAGGTGTTGCGATTTCCGTTATTTTCCAAATGATTCCTTGGGCATTAGGTTGGACAGAAACAGTGAACGTTTTATTAAGCCGTACATTGTTCTGGTATTTTGGTCACCCATTAGTTTATTTCTGGTTATTACCTGCTTACATGATATGGTATGCAATTATACCAAAAATTATCGGTGGAAAAATTTTCTCCGACTCTTTAGCTAGATTTACATTTATCTTATTATTATTATTCTCAATCCCAGTTGGATTCCACCACCAGTTAACAGAACCTGGTATCGATCCATTCTGGAAATTCATTCAAGTTATTTTAACGATGATTGTTGTTATCCCTTCTATGATGACAGCATTCAGTATGTTTGCAACATTCGAGGCACGTGGACGTGAGCTTGGTGCTAAAGGAATGTTCGGTTGGTTAAAGAAAATGCCATGGGGAGATGCTAGATTTTTAGCTCCATTCATCGGTATGCTATTCTTCATTCCTGGTGGTGCTGGTGGAATCGTAAACGCGTCAAACCAAATGAACCAAGTTGTACACAACACGATTTGGGTAACAGGTCACTTCCACTTAACCGTTGCAACGACAGTAATGTTAACATTTTTCGGTGCAGCATACTGGTTAGTACCTTCTTTAACAGGAAGAACTTATACAAAATCAATCAATAAATTAGCAGTTACACAAACGATTTTATGGACAGTTGGTATGACTATAATGTCTACAGCAATGCATATTCAAGGTTTATTAGGTGGACCACGTCGTTCTGCATTTTCTACCTATGCAGGAAACGAAGATACTGCTGCATGGGGTGCATATCAAATTGCACAAGCTGTTGGTGGATCAATCTTATTCTTAGGTATGATTGTTATGATCATTATTTTCATCAATTTAGCATTCTTCGCCCCTAAAGGAGAGGAAGAATACCCGATTGCTGAAGTAAGTGATAAAGCAATTGCACCACCTAAAGTTTTCGAAAACTGGAAACTATGGACTGCAGTTACATTAGCATTAGTTTTATTTGCATACACAATTCCTTTAATTGATATTATTCAAAGTGCCCCTCCGGGAGCTAAGGGATTCAAATTATGGTAATGTAAAAGAGGGGTTCTCTCCCCCTCTTTTATCATTTTTAATGGAGGAAGTAAGATGAAAAAAATTTATATTACTTTTATCGCCCTATTTGTTTTAGGGGTTGGTGCTGGTATTTATTATTTAGAGATTTTCCGTCCTGGAACAGCTGAACTTCCGGAAGACGTTGTTATGGAAACAGCATTTGAAGAAACAGTTAATTTTAATGAACTGCCAAAACGTGCACGTTTAATTGAATTTATGTATACATCATGTCCTGATGTATGTCCCGTTACGACGCTTGAAATGGCTAAGTTAAAATCTACTTTAGAAGAAGAAGGTGTATTCGGCGATAAAGTTGAATTCATTACAATTACCATTGATCCAGAACATGATACAACAGAAGTTTTACGCGATTATGCAGGTCGATTTGAAGTAGAATCAGATGATGATGGTTGGCTATTTTTAACTGGATCTGAAGAAGAAACGAGAAAAATTGCGGACGCTCTAGACTTTGCATATCGTGACCCAGGTTCAGGAGAAATCATACATTCTACTTACACATACTTCATGGATGAAAATGATAACTTACTTGAAAAATTTACAATGGGAGAAGACTTTGATCGTGATCGTGCATATAAACGCATTATGAGAACAATCAATTAAAAAATCAGGGAGAAAACAAATAGATGTTTTCATCCCTGATTTTTTTATTCATAGTCAATATCTGTTTGGAATTCAATGGTCTCTACCCCATCATCTTCCGTTTTCAATCGAAATTCTCCATAAATATTTTCTTTAAAAATTAATTCATTTTCATTGGAAATCATTACGTCTAATACCGTTGTTGCCTTTTCATTGACAGTTGTACCAAACATATTTAACTTTGTTCCTTCAATATTACGATCATCAAAAATCACATGATCAAAATTAATATGAAATGGTTTATCTGTTTTGTTTTCAACCGCAAATTTCAATTCAACTACATCTCTTACATTACTTCTTCCATGTATTGATTGTGTTAATGTCATCTTAATCCATTCATCTTCATATACGTTTATATTATGAGCTTGTTCATGAATTAATTGGAACCCTTCTGTTTTATCTCCTGTTATACTAGGAGCTAATTCTACTTCTTCCCCATTATTCCTATTTGCTTCATTTATATTTTGCTCATTATTTCCACATGCTACTACTAATAATACGACTCCTAAAATGATTGTGAATTTTCTTATCATACGTCTCCCCTGTTTCCAATCCCTCATTTAGCTGAGCGATACTTCTTCTTCCCAAAATATTGATAAAATTGCGTTTCAATAAAACCATTAAACAATTTTCTTCGTTTCGTTGCTTTTGAACCATAGGCCTGTTCAAATTTTTTATAGGAAGTTAACACATATACACTCCAGGTTGGATGGTCATTCATTATTTTCCCTAATGTGTTGTACAACTCATGAACATATGCCGCATCTTTTATTCTTTCTCCATATGGAGGGTTTGTGACGATATAACCATTTTCTTCTTTGATGGATAAATCTGCTGCCTGCATTTGTTTAAATGTAATTAAATCTCCTAAACCAGCTTCTAATGCGTTTTGTTTACTTATTTCAATCATTTTGTGATCAATATCTGTCCCAATAATGTGTAAGTCTTGATCATAATTTGCTTTGTTTTCCGCTTCTTCAAATGCCTCATCCCAAAATCGTTGTTTAATAAACCCCCATTCTTCTGATACAAAAGCGCGATTAAAACCAGGGGCAATATTTTGTCCAATTAAAGCTGCTTCAATCGCAATCGTACCAGACCCGCAAAATGGATCCATAAATAAGTCCTCTGGTGACCAATTCGTTAATTGGACTAAAGCAGCAGCTAATGTTTCTTTTAAAGGTGCATCCCCTTGCCCTACACGATATCCTCTTTTATGAAGTCCTTCACCAGATGTATCAATCGTTAATGTTGCAATGTCCTTTAATAAAGCAACTTCTACTTTATACATTTCTCCCGTTTCAGGCATTCTACTTGCTACTCCGTGTTTTTGTTTTAATCGATCTACAATTGCCTTTTTTACGATTGCTTGACAATCCGAAACACTAAACAATGTTGATTTATGTGACTTTCCTGATACAGGAAATTTCCCTTCCTCAGAAATATACTTTTCCCAAGGAAGACTTTTCGTCTTCTCAAATAATTCATCGAATGTAACAGCTTTAAACTCTCCGATGACTAATTTTACACGGTCTGCAACGCGAAGCCATAAATTACAACGTGGAATTGCGGAAATTGGTGCTTCAAAAACAACTTTTCCGTTATCTACAGTTGGTTCATATCCTAAATCACGCACTTCATTTGCTACAAGTGCTTCTAAACCCATTGCACTAGTAGCTATTAGTTTTACTGTTTGTGCCATATTATTGTCCCTCTCTATATCCATTAATAAAAAATAAAAACCTATTTACAGTAAATACTGCTAAACAGGTTTCATCTTTTTGTATCAATGACCTAGGAATACTTTGTAAGCCATGTTCTGTTCTTTCGTACTGCAAACGGTGGTCAACCTCGTACTCCAGTTGTAATCATTTATCTACAAGTATTTCTACTCGTCTCTCCGTTCGTTCATTTCCTACTAAGAGAGTGCCCCTACCATAGTTTGGGTTGCTCACTCATGGGGTTTACCCGTTCCACTTCCGATTGTTTCCAATCTTCCTCGTCACTGTGGCACTTTCAAGGCTTTATTCCATATCGATTTCGACGTAGGAATAAACTCCTGCCGTTAGCCTTATACAGCTACCTTGACTTATTTTTTCGTCAAGCATGAACACTACAAACATCGCAGTTTGTGTGAGCATGGACTTTCCTCTACGTACACAATGCACGCAGCGATTACAAAAGTATTCCTAAAATAGTATACTATACACAGTCATTTTCAAACAAGTTTTACCCTTCTTTTTCGGATAACTTTTGTCCGAAAACGGCCTTTTCCAAGTTGGATAATCTTTTTAAAACATCATAATTAACTTGGGAAGGTGTTGTTTGTTGTCTTTGTGGTGTTGGTGTTTCACTTCTTTTAAATCGTTCATTTTCTTGTTTTAATGCTTCAATTTCTTTTTGAAAGGCTTCATAATCTTGGATTATAATGTCTAAAAATGCATCTACTTCTTCTTCATTATATCCACGCATAGACTTTTTAAAATCTTTTTCTAAAATATCATTTACGGATAATTGAATTCGATTAATTGACATACAAATCACCTCAACAATTCATATAAACAACTTCACATTATTTATATTTCTACTTTTATATATTATACCATAAAAAAGAAGCTTACAAAAAGCTTCCTTAAATAAACATTATGATTTATCTAATAAAAAGGAATATGGCAATAATTGTGCTACTGTCATTTCTTTTATTTCGTTGTGGTGATTCGTTAAATAAACCGTCATATGTTGTTCAAAAAAATCTGCCATCACTTGCCTACATGCTCCACATGGGCTTACTGGATCCTCACTATCTCCAATTACAGCCATTGCCTTAAATTGTTTTTCTCCTTCAGATACCGCTTTAAAAATAGCAGTTCTTTCTGCACAACACGTTAATGAAAAGGAACTACTTTCAATATTGCACCCTTCATAAATTTTGCCATCCTTTGTCAGTAAGGCAGCTCCTACCCGGAAGTTCGAGTATGGCACATGTGCTTTTTCTTGTGCCTTTTTTGCTCGTTCAATTAATGTTTCCTTCATGAAGACAACTCCTTTAATAATAATTGCAATACATATTCAACTGATTTTTTTATATCTTGATATCTTCTCTTGCGAACATCAAGATAATAACTATGTAATGCAATAGCTTTTATGCTTTTTACTGTTGCATCAACCTGTTTTGGATGCAAGTTCACTTTTCGTTGCTGTATAAGATAGCTTGTTTTTTCTTCCCATGCTTCTACCGTATCATATATCGGATTTATTTCAGTCCGTACCTTTTCAAAAAATTCATGATCATTATGAATAGGCTTTTCGCCTTTATTAAAAACTGTTTCTAATTTTTGCATATATGCTATGAGTGATTCTGTTAATTGTTTCACTTCTGTCATGTGCATCAACCTTTTCTATCTAATTATTCATATTATCAATAATTTTCTCATAAAAATCAATGAAAGTATCATATTTTTTAAATTCGGTTGAAATATATTCATTTACTTTTTTTGCATACATTCTTTCAATTTTAACACATTGTATATACAAATTTTGAAATAACTCATCTACTTCTTTCTCTTTTACCTTTAACATATATTTCCACATCCTTTAGTTTTACTACTATTTTTCTTGATGAAATCATCATAATCCTTTTAAATGACAAAGGATTTTAAAATATGACATGAAATGACAATTCGTTTTTTTTATTTGTCTAAAGAACGTCAAAATATTATGAGAATACGATGAGAATAAGATGCTACATGTTGTAGGTTTCAAAAAGTAATACTATAATATAAGGTGTTAGGAGGATGAGCATGAATTATCCAAATGGAGTTCGTCCACGTACGAATCAATCGAACCGTGTAAAAAAAACGAATCATGTCCAATCTTATAGTAATAGAGGAATGTCATTAGAAGAAGATATTAATGCAACGAATGAATATTATCTTGCAACGAACAAAGCCATTGTTCATAAAAAACCGACACCGATTCAAATCGTCCGTGTACATTATCCAAAGCGTAGTGCAGCTGTAATAACAGAAGCTTATTTTCAAAGTAAATCAACAACAGATTATAATGGGATTTATCGAGGAAAACATATTGATTTTGAAGCGAAAGAAACAAAAAATAAAACATTATTTCCTTTAGCAAATTTTCATGACCACCAGTTTTCCCATATGAAACAAGTTATAGAACATGGTGGAATCTGTTTTTGTCTCATTCGTTTTACAGCGATGGATGAAACATATTTCATTGAAGCAAAGTTCATATTACAAGCATACGAAAAAATGATACAAGGTGGAAAGAAGTCACTTTCATATGAGGAAATAAAAACAAAAGGCGAACCAATTCCACTACAATTTCAAGCTAGAGTAAACTACCTACCAATTATTGATGAACGTTTTTTTAGTTAGGAGGATTTAATATGGCAGATACAAAATCTAGAACAGCAAGAAGACAAAAACAACAAAAGTCCAAAAAAAATAAAAAGCCAGTATGGAAACGAGTAATTACGTATTTATTCGCCTTTATATTATTCATGTTTATAGTAGTCGGCGGAATTTTTACTTATTTCATTATAACTGCTCCAAAAATTGATATTGACAAACTTGATGTAGCATTCGCTTCGCAATATTATGATCAGGATGGCAATCAATTCGCTGACAGAGGTGCGGAAAATAGAATAAAAATCGAATATGACGATTTGCCTCAAGTTTTAATTGATGCGGTTACCGCAACGGAAGACGTTCGATTCTTTGAACATAAAGGAATCGATTTACGAAGAATCGCTGGTGCAGTGAAGGCAAACTTCCAACGAGGATTCGGTTCAGAAGGAGCTAGTACGATTACTCAACAAGTTGCAGAAAATTTATTTTTAACTCCAGAAAAGTCTATTAAATTAAAAGTACAAGAACAATGGATTGCAATGAAGTTAGAAAGAGAATTTTCAAAAGAACAAATAATGGAAATGTACTTAAATAAAATATTCTATGGAAGTAATGCGTATGGTGTTGCAAAAGCAGCAGAGGTATATTTTGGTAAAGATGATTTACATGATTTAACATTAGTTGAAGCGGCAATGTTAGCTGGATTACCACAACGACCGTCTGCATATAACCCTTTTGAAAATCCTGAGTTAATGCAAGAAAGAGTGGATACAGTATTAAATTTAATGGTGCGCCATGGGAAGATTACACAAGAAGAGGCAGATGAAGCTGCGGCTATTGACGTATCTTCTGTGTTAACAGATGAAAAGCCAAAATCATTCCCTTATGACGCATTTATTCAACAAGTAGAAAGAGAATTAGAAGAAAAATTAGAAGGTACAGATATTAATACAGCAGGATTAAAAGTTTATACAACACTTGATACAGACGCGCAAGAATATGTGGAATTTTTATTAACGGATAGCGAAGAAAACCCAATCCCATATCCAGACGAAGATTTATTAGCTGGAGTATCTGTAATTGATACTAAAACAGGAGCGATTCAGGCAATTGGTGGTAGTAGAAATAGAGAAAATGCATTTGGTTCAAACTATGCAATTAACGCACATAGACAACCTGGGTCAGTCGTAAAACCACTACTAGCTTATGGTCCTGCAATTGAATATGAACAATGGTCTACGTATCATCAAATCTTAGATGAGGAATATACACCTACTGGCTCAAATACAATTCGAAACTGGGATAGACAATATCACGGTTGGGTTTCACAAAGATTTGCCTTAGAACAATCTTATAACGTACCAGCAGCTAAAACATTAGAAGAGATTGGTTCTGATCGAGTAAAAGAATTTGGAGAAAACTTAGGACTCTCATTTAACACAGATGTATTAGACCCTAGAGATGCCATCGGTGGAACTGTAAATGAATATTCACCATTAGAGCTGGCGGGTGCATTTAGTGCATTTGGAAATGAAGGGGTTTATACAGAACCATATGCTGTAACAAAAGTTGAATTTGAAGATGGTTCTGTCGTTGACTTAAAGCCGAAATCTGAACCGGTCATGGAAGATTATACAGCATATATGGTGACAGACATGTTAAAAGATGTTGTCGAAAGAGGTACCGGAACAAATGCGAATATCTCTCATTTACCGATTGCTGGTAAAACAGGTACAACCAATCATCCTGATAAGGCTGGATCTAACAACGCTTGGTTTGCTGGATATTCCACCAACTATACGATAACAGCATGGACTGGATATAATGATAATAATGAAATATTACCTGATACACAAATACCGTTACACTTATTCAGACATATTATGACAGAATTATCAAAGGATATTGAAACAGATGATTTTGTAAAACCAGACTCTGTTGTGGAACAATATATTGTGAAAGGTTCTAACCCTCCTGTCGTTGCTGGTAGTGGAGGAGCTTCCGACAGTGTTACGAGGGAGTTATTCGTCAAAGGAACCGTTCCAGATGAAGTGGATGACGAGGTAGATTCCTTAGATCCTGTTTCTAATTTAAGTGCAACATATGATGCGGATCGAAATGAAATTGATATAAGTTGGGATTACGATAGTGACTTGGACGTAAGCTTTGATGTTCGTTATAAAAAAGATGATGGGTCCATGAATGATTTAACTTCAACTTCTGATACTGGGGCAACGATATCTGACGTAGAGGATGGTGCAACGTATACGATAGAGGTTGTTGCAGTTAGCAAAGAATCAAATGAAAAAAGTGATCCTGCATCAACATCGATCACCATTAATGAAGAAGAAGATATAGGGGAAATAGAAAACCTCCAAGCTAGTTATGATGCCTCTTCCAACACAATATCTGCAAATTGGGATTATGACGGAGACGGTGCAACATTTGAAGTGGACATAAATGGTCAAAACGATTCTGTATCATCGACAAGTTTACAGTTTTCTGATGTCGAACCAGGAACAACGTACACCATTACTGTGACCCCTGTTGTCGATGGAGAGCAAGGAAATAGTAAGAGCACGAGTGTAGACGTCCCAGATGATAGTGAAAATAATAATGAAAATGATAATGAAAATAATAATAATAATAATAACAGTAATAATGATGATGATAATAATCAACAAGAAAACAATAATAGTAATAATCAACAGGAAAATAATGAGAATGAGGAACAAAACAACGAAGTAGAAGCAGATGCAGATAATAATAATAACGAACCAAATGAGAATAACAACAATGAAAATGAAGAATAATATCGTGTAATAAACAATCGATCACACCATAGGATCAAAAAATCATTTCAGTAATTCAAACCCTACAACAAATGGTGTTAGTCGAAAAATGATATGCTCCCCTTAAAGTAGACCGATTTTAAAAATCTGGTTTACTTAAGGGGTTTTTCTTTAGCTCTTTGTCAAATAGTGTTGGTGACTTTCTTAAAGTCATTTTATTTTTATGCAAAAAAAGTGTCGGTGGATTTTTTCCACCAACACCATATATTGTAGAGCCTTTTCTTCATTGATACATTATTTTTTTAGTGCCTTCTCTTTTGCACGCATTCTTTTTTTTCCTTCTCGACAAACCGTAAGCAAAGGACATATTTCGCAATTAGGCTTTGCTGCCTTACAATGATATCGTCCAAAAAAGATTAATCGATGATGTGTCACACTCCACTCTTCCATCGGTATTTTCCTCATTAATGTTTCTTCGACTTCTAACACAGAATCTTTCCAACGACAAAATGCTAGTCGTTTGGCTACTCGTTCCACATGCGTATCTACAGCAATTGCTGGTTCGCCAAATGCAACTGACATGACAACATTTGCTGTCTTTCGTCCTACACCTGCAAGTTTCATTAATTCTTCTCTCGTTTGTGGAACTTCCCCGTTATATTCATCTATTAATGTTCGGCATAATTTTTGAATATTTTTTGCCTTTGAACGAAATAATCCAATGGTTCGAATATCATTTTCCAATTCTTCCAATGGTACAGCTAAATAATCTTCTGGAGTTTTGTATTTTTTAAACAACTTTTCTGTTACCCTATTCACATTCACATCTGTCGTTTGTGCTGACATTAAAACAGCGATCACTAATTCAAATGGATTTTCGTGTACTAGTTCACAGTGAGCATCTGGAAACATTTTTGCCATTTCATCTAAACAAAAACGAATTTCTTTTTTTGTTAACAAATTAGTCGTCCCCCTCGAGCCAATTGAAATAAATGGAAGTGTCTCTTTTTTCCGCTTCATAATGCTTTGTTACTTGGTTTGAACGGAACTTTTCTCCTTCCGTTCTTGCTTGTTCAACTGAGCGAATACCTTTTCGCTTCCATTCCCTTAAAATTCGATCAATATATTTAAAGTTTAATTTACTCATTAAAACAGCTTCTCTTAAAGCGGCCTTTATTAACGATGGCTTCATTTTATCTTCGTCTAACCAAACGCTAATTGTTTCTATTTCAAATGGAGATAATGGTCTACCAAACTCTTGTTCAAATAATATAAAAATCGTGCCCTCTTCATTTTCTTCTTGTTTTGTTTCTGTATATAATTTTTTCCATAACAATAATAAACTATATGCTTCTGTTAATTGACCAAGTTCATTTTCTTTTTGTACAATCGTTAATAAATTTCGCTGCATTAATTTTCGAATGATTTCCATACATTGTTCGACAGAAATCGTTAAACAACTAGCAAGTTCTGAAGGGGTCGGAAATTCTTCATCTTTTTGTAAATAACGATGAATTTGTAATACAACCATCACATCATATTCATGGAGACCAATTTTTTTGTAATCAGTTAGTAGTTTCATTGGAACTGACATTTGATCTAATAGCATTTGTTCTATATTATATTGTTCATTCATTTCTTCCCCTCCCACCTTATAGTATAGCATGAAAAAATCGATAGAGTAAAAAGGACATTTCTCTATCGATTTCAATAAATTTTAGTGTTGATGTTCAATAACGAATCGTTTAATCCGTTTAGCCGCTTCTTCTAATAGTTCTAGTGACGTAGCATATGATAAACGAATATTATTTGGAGCACCAAATCCGGTACCTGGTACAACCGCAACTTTTTCTTCCTCTAATAATGCTTTTGCCCATTCTTCCACATCATTAAAACCATTCATTTTTACTGCCTCTATCACATTTGGAAAAATATAAAATGCACCTTTTGGTTTTGCACATGAAAACCCTGGAATGTCATTCATTAATTCATATAAACGATCTAATCGTTCATGAAACGTTTGTCGCATTTCATTGGCATTTTTTTCATCTTCTGTCTTATTTGTATATGCTTCTAATGCTGCATATTGTGCAATAGATGTTGGGTTTGATGTCGCATGTGATGCATGGTTTACCATGGCTTTAATAATCTTTTCAGGTCCAACTGCATAACCAATTCTCCATCCTGTCATTGCATGAGATTTACTTACTCCATTTATAATAACTGTCTGTTCTTTAGCAGCGTTACTAATTTCTGCAATCGATACATGTGGTTCTTTTGCATAGATTAAACGTTCATAAATTTCATCTGATACAATTAAAATATTATGTTTGATACAAACCTCTGCAATTGTTGCTAATTCTTCTTTTGAATACATCATCCCTGTTGGATTACTAGGTGTATTAATAATAATGGCTTTCGTTTTAGATGTAATGACAGCTTCTAATTGTTCTTTCGTCACCTTAAAGTCATTCGATTCTAATCCTTCTACAAACACAGGCTTTCCCCCAGCAAGCTGAACATGCTCAGGATAACTTACCCAATAAGGTGTAGGAATGATTACTTCGTCCCCTTCATTCAACATTACTTGGAATAATGCATATAACGCATATTTAGCACCTGTTGTAACAATTACTTGATTCGTTTCATATGTTAAATGATGATCTCTTTGTAACTTGTCTACAATGGCTGTTTTTAATGCTAAAATTCCGCCTGCTGGTGTATACTTTGTCAAGCCTGCATCCATTGCCTTTTTAGCCGCATCCATAATATAGGTAGGCGTATTAAAATCTGGTTCCCCTACCCCTAAACCAATGACATCATGTCCTTCATCTTTTAATTGTTTTGCTTTCGCTGAAATCGCTAAAGTTGGTGACCCAGATAAAGATTGCACACGTTTCGATAACTCCATTTTATATCTACCTTTACCTTTCTATTGATATTTCCTGTTTAATTTCATTTGTTCAAAAACACTTCCATCTTCTAATGAATAATATACAAAAACGTAACGGTTATGTTCATCTTCATACGTTATCTCTAATAATGGATTTTTATCAATCATTGCATAATTTGTCTTTTTTAATGTACAAGAAGTGCATTCACTTTCCCATTCGTTTACTAACGCTTCTGTACTTTGTAATTCTTCTTGTTTATACTGTTTTATATATTGTTTTGAATCCTCACTTTTTTCTTTTATAAAAGCAATAAGAGGCTCCTTTTTTTCGTTTTTACCTGTTGCGATATAAATTGTATCTATTTCTTGGAACTCAGTAATGTCATCTATTGCAACTATATCTGTTTCTTGTAGAATTAATTTTTCCACTTTTTCTTCATTAGGCAATTTTGATGCGACAATCTCCCGATAACTTTGAAGAATATAAAACGCACATGCCAAAATGGCGATAATGATGATAGAAATAAATACGATCTTCCAATTAATGTATGGACGTTGTTTTGTTAGCATTTTCCATCCAACTTCCTTCATATATTCCTTATAAAATCGTTAATGATGGTTCTTCCTCGATATATTGTTCGATTTCATTCTTTTCATTCATGATAGCAATCTTCGGTGTAAATGTTTTTAAATTTTCTTCTTGGACCATCGCATAAGCAATAATGATTACAACATCATCTTTTTGGACTAATCTTGCAGCAGCCCCATTTAAGCAAATAATACCTGAACCTCTTTCGCCAGGAATGACGTACGTTTCGAAACGTGCACCATTATTATTATTTACAATTTGTACTTGTTCATTTGCAATAATATTCACTTGATCCATAATATCTTGGTCAATCGTTATACTACCAACATAATTTAAGTTTGCTTCTGTCACACGTGCACGGTGTATTTTAGATTTCATCATCGTTCGAAACATGAATCATTCATCTCCCCATTTACAGTTTTCACTTCATGACCATCTTTAGTTAAAATAATATTATCGATTAGCCTCGCTTTCTCAAATTGAACTGCTACGGCGATAATTACTTGTTCTTGAAGCTTGTCCATAATCATTAAGTTCGGATAACTTAGTATATCAACATAATCAATCGTTCCAGTACAATTATGTTCTAAATAACGATATACTTCTTCCTTTAAACGAACAACATCTGTCCACCCATTTTGTACTAAATCCTTCGCATGTTGTAAGGAACGATATAATGCTAATGCATCTTTTCTTTCCGATTCAGATAAATATACATTACGACTACTTTTTGCTAATCCATCATGTTCACGAACTGTTGGTAAGCCGATTACTGTTAATGGAAAATTTAAATCCTTTACGAGATAATAAACGACCGCAAATTGTTGGGCATCTTTTAATCCAAAATAAGCTCGAGTCGGCATAATTAAATGAAATAATTTCGTTAACACGGTTACCACACCGTCAAAATGTCCTGGCCTACTCTGTCCACATAATACGTCCGTTCTACTCGTTACGGTCATTTGAACGGACATATGATTTGGATACATTACGTCTACAGAAGGCATAAATAGAATATCTACGCCCGCGGCTTCTGCTAATGCACAATCCCTTTCTTCGTCTCGTGGGTATGTGTCTAAGTCCTCGTTCGGTCCAAATTGCAATGGGTTAACAAAAATACTCATGACAACTAAATCATTTTCATTTTTGGCTTCTGTAACGAGTGATAAATGCCCTTCATGTAAATAACCCATCGTTGGGACAAAACCAATTGATTTATCACGACATGCATTTAATTCCTCATTTAATGCTTTTACATCATATATAACTTTCATACCGTTACCCTTCTTTGACCAAATCTTTTCCAACTGTATACGTATGTGTTTCTTCAGGAAATACACCTGATTTTACTTCTTGTACGTATTGTTGAATTGCTTGAACCCCGATTTGATTAAAATCACCATAATGTTTGACGAATTTAGGATAACTATCTCCGCCATATTGTAAAATATCATGGTACACTAATACTTGTCCATCACATGCAGCACCAGCCCCTATACCAATTGTTGGTATATGTAAAGATTCTGTCACTAGTGCACCAATTTCTTTCGGTATACATTCAAATACAATGGAAAACGCTCCATGTGCTTCTAACTGTTTTGCGTCATGCATTAATTGATCAATTGCTTCGTTATTTTTAGCTTGAACACGATATCCTCCTAATACATTAACCATTTGTGGTGTTAAACCTAAATGACCGACTACAGGAATACCGCCTTCGGTTAAACGTTCGATAAGTTGCAATGTTAAACTGGATGCACCTTCAATTTTAAGTGCTTGTGCATTCGATGTTTGAAACAATCGCGTAGCATTTTCAACTGCTTTTTCTAATGATTCATGATAAGACATAAAAGGCATATCGACGACAACGAACGTATTTGGTGCTCCTCGTCTAACTGCTTTTGCATGGTGCACCATATCATCAATCGTCACTTCTGTTGTTGATTGGTACCCTAAAACAACCATCCCTAAAGAATCTCCAACTAAAATTGTATCAACACCTGCTTGTTCTGCTTGTTTAGCCGATGGATAATCATAAGCAGTAAGCATCGTAATTTTTTCATCATTCTCTTTCATTTGCTTCCATTTTAATGTCGTTAACAATTGTTTTCCTCCTTAAAACCAAGCAATTTCTCCTGAATAAATTCGTTTTATTTCTCCAGCTCGATCCATTAATAATGCACCGTCTTCTGCAATACCTAGAAAAATACCATCCCATGTTTCTTTAGCAATCGTTACTTGTAAACGTTCATGTATACGAAAACCATAACTTTCCCATTGCTGTTTCACTTCTTCAAAACCACGATCAAGGAAACGATCATATTTATCTTCAAATGTTTGTAATATTTTTTGCAAAAGGGAGACCATGTTCAATTCCTGTTTTGTTTCTACGAATAAGGAACTTGCTTCATAATTTGTATTAACAGGTATTTCATCTTTTTTCTGATTAACATTTAAGCCAATTCCAACAATTACATATGATATTTTATCTTGTTCAGCCTGCATTTCAGTTAAAATGCCTGCAATTTTTTTACCGTCCACTAAGACGTCATTTGGCCATTTAATTTGAGGTGTAACGGAAGTTTCTTTGTCGATTACTTCGGCTACAACCGTTGCAGTTAATAAAGTCAATTGTGGGGCTAAATAAGGTGGTATATTAGGACGTAAAATCATACTCATCCAAATCCCTTTTCCACTTTTTGAATCCCATTGTTTGCCAATCCGACCTTTTCCTTCTGTTTGTTCATCTGCAATCACGATCGTACCGTGTTGTGCACCATCTAAAGCAAGTTCATGTGCAATCCTTTGTGTCGAAGTAACTTTTTCTCTATGGACGATACGGTTACCAAGCCAATTCGTGTTTAACCCCCATGAAATGGTGTTTTCGCTTACTTTATTCGGATAGCTTATAATTTTATAGCCTAATTTCGCTTTCGCTTCAATTGTATATCCATCTTTTTTTAATTCATTCATATGTTTCCAAACCGCATTACGAGAGATAGATAATTTTTCTGACAAAACTTGTCCAGAAATATATGTATCTTCATGATGCATTAATAACTCTATTAATCGTTTACGGGTGGATGACATTGAATCCACTCCTTTAAAATTATTTTTTCATTTGGTAAATGACCTCTTACTACAGCAACTTCCACTTCTCGAAGTAAGTCACCTATCCACTTACCTGTCCGTTTTTCTGGGAATAATTCCATTATATCATGTCCAGTGACAACAAGTGTAGAACGACTCTTAATCGGCAAAGCATCTCTTTTTTCCATCCATTTTTGACGAAGCATATTTGCTGATAAATTTTCTGTTACTTTTTGTAATAGTTGTATAAATGGCGTAATTAAAGGTTCTTCCACATCGTATATTAGCATATCATCGATTCCATGTAATTGATAATGATTATAATAAAGAAGTAACTTATTTGCATCATTTTTAACTTCATTAGACATTTTCCATTTTTTTATCCACTGTTGAAGGTCAAATGTATCATTCCGTATGCACATATAAGCGACAAATTCTGCTAATCCATTAAATGGTTCCGTCATAGTAGCTAACTCATTCATAAGCGTTGGTTTCTCTTTAAAAAGTGGTAAATATAAAGCGATTTGTGTTGCTTCGATACATTTCCATGCAAGTTGAATAGAGTGACCTTTTATGAGCTTCGTCCATTCTTGTAATATCCGTTCTGTTGCAACTTGTTCTAAACGAAATGCTTCATGTTTCATGACGTTAGCTAATGTATCATCTATGGAGAATTGAAGTTCGCTAACGAATCGTACAGCTCGAATAATTCGCAGAGGGTCTTCCTTAATTCTATCGGTTGCATGTTGAACCGCTACAATACGTTTTTCATTTAAATGGGTGGTACCTCCATAAACATCTATTATGTCTCCATTCTTATTCATTGCAATCGCATTCATTGTAAAATCACGATACATGAGGTCATCTTCTAATGTATTTTTCGTTCCACGGAAAGTAGTAATTTCATAAGGAATTTTGTGATGGATGACTAAAACGGTTCCATGTTCACTAGCAATATCAACAACATTAGGGAAAAATGTTGCAATTTGGGTTGGAGTTGCAGATGTCGTAATATCGATATCATTTATACTTTTTGATAATAAATAGTTACGAACTGCTCCTCCAACGATATAAGCAACTTCCCCATTTTTTTCAATTTGTTCTAAAATTTCATATACAGGTTCAAATGACTTTGGTAACATAGATTCACCTATTTGCTAATAATTGGTCATATAATGTAATATACTCATTTAGAATTTTTTCCGATCTAAACATCTGATGGACTCGCTCTAATGCATTATGTCTAAATCGTTCTAATTTTTCCTTATCATTTAACAATTCAATGGCATATGTAGCTGCTTTTTCTGTATCACCTAACGGGACAATAAATCCTGTTTCATCATGTATGATTACTTCAGGTATTCCACCAACATCTGTACCAATCGTTGGTACTTCACAAGCCATTGCTTCTAATAATACTAAGCCAAAACTCTCTTTCTCAGACATTAATAATTTTAAGTCAGAAATCGATAGTAAATCACTAATGTTTTTTTGTTTTCCTAAAAACAAAACTTTATCTTCCATATCGTATTTTTTCACACAATCTATCGCTGTTTGCATTTCCGGTCCATCTCCAACAAGCAATAATTTACTTTTTACTTCTTGTTGAATAAATGAAAATGTTTGAATGACATCTTGAATTCGTTTTACTTTACGGAAGTTCGATATGTGAATCACTACATTCTCATCTTCTTCTATCTCGTAATCTTTTTTTACAAACTGGCGATCTTTTTTGTAATATTGTTCTTCGTTGACAAAATTATAAATAACATGAATTTCTTTTTCGACTAATAATTGTTGTACCGTGTCATTGACAAGTGAATCTGACACAGCTGTCACAACATCAGATTGCTCAATACCATATTTAATCATTCGTTTAAATGTTTTATCAATGCCTAATACCGTTATATCTGTTCCATGCAATGTAGTCACAATTTTTACCTCGTGATTTGCGATGTCTTTGGCTAAGATTGCACTAATTGCATGTGGCATAGCATAATGTACATGCAAAATATCCAATTTTTCGCGGTCAATGACATCAGCCATTTTAGCCGCTAATGCTAAATCATATGGTGGATGTTGAAATACTGGATAATGGTTAATTTCAACTTCGTGATAATAAATATTCGGATGAATACAATCTAAACGAAATGGTAAGCTAGATGTTATAAAATGTATCTCAAATCCCCGTTCCGCCAACATTTTACCAAGTTCTGTCGCTATAATTCCAGACCCGCCAACGGTTGGATAGCAAGTAATACCGATTTTTCTCATGAAATAGAACCCTCTTCTCGATTTTTCATATACGTTCGCCACTGAAAATCTCCACGTTCTAATCCATGGATCAATACTTCTGCAGCTGCAATATTTGTCGCTAAAGGAATTAAATGAACATCACATAATCGCATTAATGCACTAACATCTGGTTCATGAGGTTGTGCTGTCAATGGATCCCGAAAAAAGAAAATAATATCCATATCATTCGTTGCAACTAAGGCACCAATTTGTTGGTCTCCACCTATCGGTCCTGATTGGAATTTCTTAATCGGTAAATCTGTTTCTTTTTCAATTAAAGAACCTGTTGTACCTGTTGCAAATAGTGTATGCTTTTCTAAAATTTGCTTATAAGCAATCGAAAATTTAACCATATCATCTTTCTTTTTATCATGTGCAATTAGTGCAATGTTCATTATTTCACCAATCTTTCTTGTTTATTGTAAATCTAAAATGTTCTCTAAACCATACACAAGTGTTTTATATTTACTCACTTCTTCTACTGCTAAATGTAATCCATCCATAAATGATTCCCGATGGAATGAATCATGTTTAATTGATAATAATTGACTCTTACTTCCAAATACAACTTCCTGATGTGCTACTAAGCCAGGAAGACGCATACTATGAACATGAATACCATCAATATTTGCTCCCCTTGCTCCTTCAATACTTTCATATTCATCTGGATGCCCTTGTTGCTTTGCTTGACGTACTTCCTTAATCATTTCTACTGTTTTCACTGCTGTACCAGATGGAGCATCAATTTTTTGATCATGATGTTTTTCAATCACTTCTACATCAGGAAAATATTTTGCGGCCATTTTGCTAAAGACCATCATTAAAACAGCCCCTAATGCGAAATTAGGTGCAATGATACACCCGACACCTTTTGCTTCTGCAGTCTTAGTTAATTCACTTAATTGTTCATCTGTAAAACCTGATGTTCCTACTACTGCATGAATCCCACGCTCTAAAGCTGCTTTCGTATTAATATATCCAACATTTGGGATCGTTAAATCTATAAATACATCTGCTTTAACAGACGAAAAACATGATTCTGGGTCCTCAAAAATTGGTACTTGTAATGCTGTACTTGACAATACTTCCGATAATTTCTTTCCATTGTTTTTTCGGTCAATACAACTAACTAATTCAAATTTAGGTTCATTTTCAATCATTTTTACCGCTTCTTTTCCCATTTTCCCTCTAGGACCAGCTAATATTATTTTAATTGCCACTATTATATCCCCCTAATTCTCTTCCTTTTTTGTCCAACGATCTTTATCTCTCGTCGTTATTTTAGTAATAGATGTATGGAACGCATCTGATAAATTTAAATCGAGTGAATTCGTTATACACGCTAAAACAAACAATATATCACCGATTTCTTCTTCCACCGTTTTCACTTCTTCGGTTGCCTTTTTCGGCTTTTCTCCGTAATAATGATTTATTTCTCTTGCAAGCTCTCCAGTTTCTTCGGAAAGCCTTGCCATTAAAGCGAGTGGAGAAAAATATCCTTCTTTAAATTGTGAAATATAATCATCTACTGCTTTTTCAATTTCTTTTGTTGTATAAACTGGATTATCTTTCATTGTTATCGCTCCATTATTTTCATTAATTAATCATAATGTTAACGAAAACAACTTCTTTTGACAACTGTTTTAACTGATTTCTAACATAAAAAAAGTAGTATATAACAATCTTTCTCGTTACATACTACCATCTTTTTAATCTCTATTTGCTAAAAACATCAAAATAAAACGAAGTAATTCGGCAACTGCCACAAGTGCTGCTGCTACATATGTTAAAGCAGCTGCATTTAATACTTTTTTTGTTTCTCTTTCTTCACTGTTCGTAATAATACCTGTCATCACAAGCTGATCCATCGCTCTACTTGATGCATTAAATTCAACTGGTAACGTTACTAGTTGAAATAAAACGGCAAATGACATAAAAATAATACCTAATAATACTAAATTCATGGAATTTAATATAATTCCAGCAAAAATAATGATGAATGCACTATTCGAACCAAAGCTAGCTAACGGTACTAAAGCCGTTCTGAAATTTAAAAAGGCATATGATTCAGCATCTTGAATCGCATGACCAACCTCATGTGCCGCAACTGCTGAAGCTGCCATAGAATGACCATGGTAATTTCCTGTTGATAATCGAACGACCTTTGATCTCGGATCATAATGATCTGTTAACGTTCCTTTTACTTCTTCAATATGAACATCAAACAGCCCATTTTCATCTAATATTTTACGTGCTACTTGTGCACCCGTTAAGGAAGAAGATGTTGCAACCTTTGAATATTTACTGTATGTTGTTTTTACCTTCAATTGGGCCCACAATGGAATAATCATTAATAAGATAAAGTATAGAATATACGCTCCTAATGACATGATTCACCCTCCAACTATTTCATCTCTTATCGTCAATAATAGTCAAATCAATGATAAAAGTCAACGATGACGTTCTTTTTCCTGTTGTTTCATCGCTTTATATTTTCTCCAACTTACATATGTTAATACAGAAATAATCACAGTAGAAATAATAATAAAAATGATCATAAATGGATACAATTGCCCTTCATATAACGGGGTGTAAATATATACATTTATTATGATCCCAATGAGAATAATTGATACATAAAAATGTATAGAGACCACCACCTTCAAAAATGTTATACGACATTGTATGTATCCATTTTTTTATTTATGTATTGAATTGTTTGGATTCTTTTTAATCGTTATATGATATGTACAAACAATGGTAAAAATGGATAACCAAAATGTAAAGTAACCTATTTCTTTCATGTATTCATTTATAACGGGGTAAATTGGCATCATACCATATACATAATCAATTATTTCATTATGTAATAAAACAACGGCTGCAACAGCTAAATGTTTTAATTGTATCTTATAAAATGGTGCATATAAAACTCCTTGAATAGCCATTGCTCCATGTGATGCTATTAACATATACCCTTGCCAGTTTAAGCTTCCAGTTATGATCAATGTAAGAATATTCATGACAACAGCCCAAATACCATATTTTAATAAAGAAGTGATGGCTAATGCTTCTATATAAGGAACGTGCTTACCAAACATAAAAAAAAGCAAAAATATGGTAAAAAACAAACTTGCTGTTGGACTATCTGGTACGAATGGGATAAAAATAGGTGGAGTAATTTCCAATTGATATTTGTACCAATAATATCCATAAATGGTACCAAGTAAATTAATTAAAAATAACAAGATTAAAAATGGTTTATACGTCAATATGAATTTCCAATTCATACGTGGATATCCTCCCTTCTTTTCAGGAATATCTTTTAGTGTATCATAACTTGACTCGTATACAACCAAGAAAACATATCATTGAAAGAAGAATAACAATCTACAGAAGAAAATGAATATAATATGTCTGATACTGTACGTGATAGAAGAGCACAAACAAACGTAAGCATCGATTGATTAAAACAAAAAAACAGTCATGTATATCATTTCTAATACACATGACTGTTTTTCATCGTTAAGGACTAATAATATCTTAGTCTCGTTTTTGCTATTATTCTGCTTCCTCGTTTACAGTTAAAATGAAGTTCGCTAAATCAGCTAATTCTTCATCCGAACCTTCAAACATTCCCGGAGGCATGTCTCCAGTACCGTTAACAGCAATATCAGCAATTTCTTCCTCTGTGTGTTCGATACCGATTAGAGATGGACCTGCTGCTCCACCATCTAATGAATCACCGTGACATGATAAACAGCTACTTTCGTATGCTTCATATCCAGGATGTTCTGTATCAATTTCGATATCAGCTTGTAATACCGGTGGGTTATCTTCCGCGATCTGTTTGAAGTCAACAGGACCTGCAGCTTCATATGTTAACCAAATTGCAGAAATTAACGCTAATAACATCATTCCTACAGCGATTGGACGCTGTGGTGGTCTTCTTCCCGGACCATTGTCTAAGAATGGTGCAAGGAATAGTGCTCCGAATGCTAAACCAGGTAATACAATCATACCTAAAATAATGAAATCTCCACTCGCAAATGGATACTTTAATAATTGATATAAAAATAAGAAATACCAGTCTGGTAATGGAATATATCCTGCATCTGAAGGATCAGCTAGCCCTTGTAAAGGAGCAGGTGAAGCAATCGTTGCGCATAAAAATCCTACTAAAAAGACAGATCCAACTAGCCACTCTTTTAATAAGAAGTTCGGCCAGAATGCTTCCGTTCTACCAGGATATTCCGAATAATCTTTAGGTACTTGGGACGTTTTATCGGCATTAATTCGTGAATCACCGACAAAGCGCATTCCTTTACCTCTTTTCATAGCTACCCCTCCTTTTTATAGTGGTCCAGCAATACCTTGTCTACGGATTAAAATAAAGTGAACTGCTAATAATCCAAATAATGCAGCTGGTAAGAAGAACACGTGAATCGCAAAGAAACGTGTCAATGTCTGTGCACCAACAATTGTTGGGTGACCAGATAATAATGTTTTTAAATATACTCCAATAAATGGAACTTGTTCTGCCATCTCAAGACCTACTTGAGTCGCAAAGTATGCTTTGTTATCCCATGGTAATAAATAACCAGTAAATCCAAGTCCTAACATAACGAAGAAAATTAATACCCCAACCATCCAGTTTAATTCACGAGGTTTCTTGTATGCTCCTTGGAAGAACACACGCATAGTATGTAATAAAAGCATAACTATCGTAACACTAGCTCCCCAGTGGTGCATTCCACGTACTATTTGTCCATGAGCTACTTGACTTTGTAAATAGTAAACAGATTTCCATGCATTTTCAATATCAGGAACATAATACATGGTTAAGAACATTCCTGAAAGTACTTGGATAACTACGACGAAAAATGTTAATCCCCCAAAGCAATATACAAATGCCGAAAAGTGGTAAGCCGGGTTAACGTGCTCAGGTACTTCGTGGTCAGCAATATCGCGCCAAATAGGAGTAACATCAATTCGATCGTCAATCCAATCATAAAGTTTTTGGAACATCTTTTAATATGCCTCCTTCCTTATTCTCTAGGTTTTGCTTCACCAAGATACAACATTCCATCTTTTACTTCTTGTTCATATACGTCTAATGGTGATAAAGGCGGTGTACCTGGAATATTAGTACCGTCTTTATTGTAGCGTCCATCGTGACAAGGGCAGAAGAATTCATTCTGATATTTGTCACTACCTTCCCAAGAAACGAAACATCCTAAATGTTTACATACCGGGGAAAATGCTTGAATATCTCCATTTTCATCCTTGAAGACCCAAGCCGTACGGTTTACTTCTGATTCATACCATCCATCAACTTGGTCAACGTTCCAGTCAACACGCTGTGGTGTATCTGTAATATCATCTACTGAAATAACACTTGCTAAACCACCATCAGAAGCTGATTTTTGTAATACAGGATCTACTGCAAATCGTAACATCGGTACAAGCATACCTGCAGCCATAAATCCCCCTAATCCAGTTAAAGAATAGTTAAGGAATTGTCTACGAGACACTTGTTGTTTTTTGTCGCTCATGGTTTTCCCCCCTCTTATTGCTTAATCACGGACAAAATTATATAAATTTATTACTAGGACATTTCTATAATATCTCAAACTATTCCCTTGGTCAATAAATTATACAATTTGTCACGAATTATTTCGCATATTTCATATTGTTTTACCAATATGAGCGAATTAACTCACTTATTTGTTCCACTTGACTCTTAATTACATGAATTGTCTCTTCCGAATGGATATTTCCTTTTTTAATTCCTGGAAGCCATAACAATTCTCCAGCTAAGTTTCGCTCGTTCTTTTTCCACCCATTATCAAATGTCATAACAAAAATATGTTTAAATGGTTGAGTTTGTAAATGTGTAATCCACTCATTTAACCTTTCTACTTCATTTTCCATGTTCATATTTTCTTCTTTTAAGTAATGATAAGTTGGAGTTAATAAAATACGACCACTTAATTCCTTTTCAATTTCATTCGCATATATCGATAAAACCTCACGCTGGAATGCATCTTTTTCCAAGTTTACTTCGTCTGTTAAATGAAACTGTTGTAGTGGTACAATCGCTGTATCAATATATTCTTTTGCTTGAACATATTTGGGCATATCTTCACTAAACCACTTCATCGTTCTCCTTCTTTCCTAATTGTTTTTCATTTGTAGCCAATTTGTTAATTGTTTAAAACGTTCTACATTACGTTGTTCTAAAGCAATGTCTATCTCATCTTTAATAAACTTATTTTTTCCTTCTTTTAATAAATATTGCAATAAGACATCGGAAGTTTCTTTTATGTTGCAATCATAACTCAGTTCATTTTCAATGACTTTATCATATAGTGTGGGACGTTGGTCATCATAGAAATTAACTTTCATATAAAATGAATCATGACGATACAACTGCAATTCATGATATGCGGTATACACATCTGTTGTTGTTACATGATCCTTAAAAAAACGAAAAGTCATTTGATCTCTATCTACAACATCGACTATAACACCTTTAGGACAATATTCAATATCGTCTACAAAATATAAATGAAATAATGCTTGTTCATCTTCTATTAATTCTTCAAAAAACCAATCATATTCGTAATGATCTATCGTATACATTTCTTGAAACCATAATAAAAATTGTTTTTTTAACTGAATCGTTACCGGATAATTCATCTGTTAGAACAATCCTTTCAAGTTCATTTTACAAATTCATCGTATCATATTTTAATCAAAAGATGAAAATTTTAGCCGTTCAATATGGGCTAACACTTCTTCATCAGATGGTTCTTGATGAATATACTTTTCCAATGCATCCAAAGCAATGTCTATTTGCCCTTCTTCCATCATAAAATAGCCAAATTCTTTTAAAAATTCCACATCATGTTGTAAAAATTCATTTGCCATCTCATAATATTGAACAGCTTTATCATACATTTCAAGCTCATTATACGCTCTAGCTAATTCCCAATGGTAAACAGGTTCATCACTTACATCTAACTCATTAGCTGTCATAAATGCAATGATTTGATCAAATTGTCCTTCTTGCTTATATAAAGAGATTAATGCAATAATAGCCTCCTTATAATCGGGGTCTAATTTGATTGCTTCTTCTAAATATTCCATTGCCTGTTTATTATTATTTAATTGTACTGCTAATTGGCCTGCTAATAAATATAACGTTTTATCGAAAGTATCGTACATTAACCCTTTTTTAACCGTATCATATGCTTCTTGTACCATTCCTTCTTCTTTCCAAGCTGTTGCTAATTCACGATATACTGAATGATAATACGGATCACGCTCTAATAATTCTTCCCAAACACGGATTGCTAAACGAAATTGTTTTTGTTGAAAAGCTGTCATTCCATATTTGAATAATGTATTAGGATTTTTCGAGTTAATGTGACTATAATACGCTAATGCATCTTCGTATTTTCCAATCAATGCATAGGATTCCGCTATTCGTTCTTCAATCAATACTTCATTTACTTGATCCGTTTCTTTTAATACTTTTTCATAAAATGGCAATGCACGCGATGTTTGACCGATAGAGAATAATAATTCTCCTAATGCAAAATCAATGATAAACTCATCTGGATATATTGCTTTTGCTTCAAATAATTTTTGTTCCGCTACTTCAAATAAGCCTTGTGCTTGGTATAAATCTGCTAAATATAACAATGATTGTCCATAAAAAGGGTCTTCTTGATCTATGTCATTAATTAATTGAATCGCCTTATCGTCTTCCTCTAATTCAATATACATATGGGCAAGCCCAGCTAAAATTTGTCCTTCGTTTGGATATTTTTTCAATAATAATTCCAATACGTTGATAGCTTCTTCGAAAAAACCGAATTGACTATATATTTCACTGATTGTAAACATCTGTTCATCTGTAGCATGTTTCATAAAATCTTTTAATAACTGTAGCGCATCCTCTACTTGGCCAATTTCAAAAAGTTGAACAATTTCCTCCAATTTTTCCAACATATTTCCTCCTAAAAAATCTTGCCTAACGAAAAAGGTTAGACATCGTTTCATTGTTTTGTAAAAGTTTCCTTTGTATCATAACTATTCTCTCATAATTATAGCAAAGAAAATGTATTTTACATTCCATTTGAAACTGCCTAACCTTCTAAACACTATTGTTTACACAATATACGTAAATGCTCAAAAAACGATGGGTAAGAAATATTTATCGAGTCCGTATCATCTATCCATACTTCATCGTTAGCGATTAAAGCTGCTATTGCTCCCATCATCGCAATTCGATGATCATAATAACTTGAAATATTACCACCCTTTAACGCCGTTTTACCATGAATAATCATTCCATCTTCTGTTTCCTCTATATTTGCTCCTAATGTAGATAATACGTCCACAACGGCTTTAATTCGGTCTGTTTCTTTTACACGTAATTCCTCTGCATCTTTTATAACTGTCATTCCTTCTGCTTGTGTTGCTAATAAGGCAATGATAGGTATCTCATCAATTAATCTTGCCATATATGAACCGTCTATCGTTATCGACTTTAACGGTCCATATGACACAGTGATGTCTCCTAACCATTCCCCACTAATTTCTCTTTTATTCGTAATCGTCATCTTGGCATTCATTTTTTGCATGACATCGATTATACCTGTTCTCGTTTCATTTAACCCTACATTTTTTAAAGTAATACTACTGTTTGGCACAATGGCTCCTGCAACCATTAAAAATGCTGCGGATGAAATGTCTCCCGGTACAGTAACATTTACAGGTGTTAACGTATCTACCGGCTCTACAGTTACCGATAATCCCTCTATTTTTATGTTTGCTCCGAATGCTCGTAACATGTTTTCTGTATGGTCTCTTGTTTTTGCTAATTCAATTACGTTCGTATTGCCTTTTGCAAATAATCCTGCTAATAATATGGCAGACTTTACTTGTGCACTTTTCACTGGAACTTCATAAGTCATCCCTTGCAATTGCTTTCCACGAACGGAAATTGGCAAATATTTCCCATTTTGACGACCATCTATTTTTGCCCCCATTTTTATTAATGGATGAACGACACGGTCCATGGGACGAACCGTCAAATAACGATCACCATGCATGGTCGTAAAGTATGGAATCCCACTAAATAACCCTAATAGCAATCTAGCCGTCGTTCCAGAGTTACCAAAATAAAGTGGTTCTTTTGGCTCTTCAAAGTTTTTCACACCTTTACTTTGTACAATTACCTTTGTTCCACTCTGTTCAATTTGCACACCAAACTTTTTGAAAATCTCTATCGTGTGTAAACAATCTTCTCCATCTAAAAAGTTAGTTATTTCTGTTTTACCTTCTGCCAAAGAAGCAAACATGATCGCACGATGGGAAATCGATTTATCTCCTGGAATATATACTTCTCCCTGTAACGGAGTTGTTGCACGTTTTAATTGTATGTTCCCCATATATAGTGCCCCTTTCTACTATTCCACTGTAACTTCATAATCATTTTCCTTTAGTAATGTAATCGCACGTTGGCGATCTTTTTCCGTTGTCACGCTTAAACGTAATGCACCATTCACATTATCTCGAATTTCTAATATGCGGATATTTTTTAAACTAATTGAAGCATCCGCTAATAACTGTACTACCTTTGCGATAGATCCAGGCTCATCTTTAACATCTACATACATATCGTAAAACGACGGTAATGCACCACGCGTCTTTTTCTCCCCAAGTCCATCTCGATATTGTTTTGCCTGTTCTAAATATTGAATCATCTCATCAGCACTATTTTTATCAAGAAATTCTTTCAATGTAACCATTTCATTAATCCAATCTTGTAATAGTTTAGACATTTTTTGCCCATTATGTTGAAAAATATCTTGCCACATTTTCGGATTACTTGATGCTATTCTCGTAATATCACGAAATCCACCTGCTGCAAGTTCAGGTAAATATTCATGTACTTGCTCCCATTTTCTCGCTTGATGCACAAGTGAAGAGGCAATTAAATGAGGAAAGTGAGAAATAACACTCGTCATTTCATCATGTTCATTTGGCTCTAATATCATAAAGTTACATTTTGTTGGAGCTAATACTTCTTTTAACGTATCTACTTTTTGTTTTGCGCAGTCAGTTGGTGGTGTTAATACATAAATTGCATTTTCAAATAAATGTTCTTTCGCCGCCTCCACACCAGTTTTATGTGACCCTGCCATTGGATGTCCACCAATGAAAGTTACCTGGTCATTTACTAATCTATCGGATGTTTGTAAAATAGAACCTTTTACAGAGCTAACGTCTGTGACAATTACGGGATGATCGAAAGATATATGTGCAATTTTCTCCATTAATTGAATCGTTGCTGAAATAGGTGCCGCAAGAATGATGATTTCTGCCTTTTTACATGCGGTTTCAAAATCTGTCTCTGATTCCGCAATCATCCCTGTTTCTTCTGCATATTTTAACGATGCTTCATTTACGTCATATCCGATTACGTAACGACCTTCTACTCCATTCAACGCTTTTGCAATTGACCCACCAATCAATCCTAAACCTGCTACTAAAATTTTTTTCATCTGTATACCTCATTACTTTTGCTGTGTTTGAAATTTACGTATGACATTTTGTAAGCCATCCATTTGTTCTTTTGTACCAATCGTTATTCGTACCGTGTTTGGATAACCTAAAAGTTCACCAGAACGTACAATATATCCATTCTCTAATAAATATTGCGTCATTTCATTTCCATTTATGGGCGTATGTACTAATAAAAAGTTCGTATGTGACTCATTATAGGTCCAGCCAATATCATCTAAAAACGCTTGAAACGATGCTTTTATTTCGTCATTTAACTTTTTCGTTTTTTGAACAAAGTCGCTATCATCTAACGCAACTGCCGCTAAATATTGGGATAAGGACGTTGTATTAAACGGACTACGTACCACATTTAATAAATTAGCGATGTGCTCATTCGCAATAGCATAACCGAGTCGCAAATTCGCTAATCCATATGCTTTCGAAAAAGTTCTTAAAACGATTAAGTTTGGAAATGATGCAAGATTTTTTAATAAATTATAACGTTTATCTTGATCTACAAACTCATAATATGCTTCATCTAAAACGACAACTGTTTCTGATGGGCACTTTTGTATAAATGAAAGGAAGTCCTTTTCTTCTATCAACTCTCCTGATGGATTATCAGGTGTACATAACCATACAACTTTTGTATTTTCATCGATTTGTTGCAACATGTCATCAAGTTGATGACGACCGTTTACAGTCGATACTTCTCTCACTTCCGCCCCCTCAATGATGGCACTATGTCGATATTGTGAAAAAGTGGGTGACGCCATCACTGTATTTGTTCCTTCATGTAAAAATGTGCGACAAATAATGGCGATAAGCTCGTCTGAACCACTACCAAAAACAAGTTGATCATCTTGTATCTGTAATTTTCCAGCTAGTTTTTTACGTAAATCATAAGCATATCCATCAGGATACATTTCCATTTCAAATGAATATGTTTCGAATGCTTCTTTTACTTTACTAGAAAAGCCGAACGGATTTTCATTTGAAGCTAATTTCACAATATCACTCAATCCATATAAACGTTTCACCTCATCAATTTGCATTCCTTGTTTATATGGTTGCATATGTTGTAATACCGATTTACCAACTGTCATTATTGTTCACCTTCTATCAAATCTGGTCGTAATTTTATCGCATCATTTAAAAATATATGTGTCACTTCATGTTGTTTTAACGGTGTTGTCGCTACTAACATGACTCGAATACATTTTGGTAAACTATTAGGTACGTCAATTTCACGCATACACATAACCGGCACATGTGTCCATCCATCTAGTTCCCTAGCTGCTTTTGCTGGAAAACTAGCATTTAAATCATCTGTCACAGAAAAAAATACATGGGATATATCATCTGGTTGAATCCCATTGACACGTACCATTTCTTTTACTAGTTTTGCTGTTTCATGCAAAATTTCATTTGCATTATTTTCAGTAACTGTCGTTGCACCTCGAAACCCTCTCGTCATGATATATTCCACTCCTCTTTAAATGAACGAAGATAGTTTGCTATTTCATTTTCTGTCATCGGAACAATCAATGGCTTTCCTATTCTTTCCAATAAGACCATTTGAATCGTTCCAAACTGTGCCTTTTTATCTAGTTTCATTAATTGAATAATTTGATCAAACGGTATAGCTGGCAATGTCATACGATAGCCATTTCGTTTTAACCAATTAAAATATGATGGTAATTGTAAGGGTGTTTGATATTTTTTCTCACTTATATAAAGTGCAAATAACATACCAATCGCCACGGCTTCTCCATGTGTAATTTTGCCATAACCTAGTGAAGCTTCAATGGCATGAGCTAACGTATGTCCAAAATTTAAAAACATACGAATATTTGATTCTTTTTCATCTTGTTCAACAATATTTGCTTTTATTGCTATGCCTCTATATAAATGATCAATTAACGGCAAGTTATTAATATTCTGTAAATTACACGTAAATAGTTCTTGTACAAAAGCCTCATCATATATATATGCCTCTTTGATTAACTCAGCATAGCCCGAACGCACTTCATGAGCTGGCAATGTATGTAATGTCGTTATATCGTATATAACAGCTTTTGGCGGATAAAAACAACCAATCATATTTTTTCCTAATTCATGATTAATCGCAACTTTCCCACCGACACTACTGTCATGAGATAAAATGGTTGTCGGTACTTGAACATAGTCAATACCACGCATAAATGTTGCTGCAACAAATCCCGCCAAATCGCCGATAACACCACCACCTAATGCGATGATCAATGATTTGCGATCTAATTGAGCTTCCATTAATTTTGTTTGTAGACGATAATACGTTTCTATATTTTTAGATGCCTCTCCACTAGGAATGATATCAAAATGGACAGATTCATGTTGTAAGTTTGATATCACATCTTGTAAATATAATGGGGCAATCGTATCATCTGTAATGATAAAAATAGATGAATAAGTTTCCACAAGATAATCTTTCAAGTGGAAACGAATTTGTTCACCTATATGAATCATATATGGATGTGTACTCGTTTGAACATGTAGTTCTTTCATCATTAAAACCCTCTTATTTCTTCGCGGTATTCATCAATTGCTCTCTTTAATGTATCAAATTTATCACTTGGGAATTGTTCTGTAATTGCTTTAGCTAGTTCAAAAGCGACAACATGTTCCATCACAACGGAAGCTGCTGGAACAGCACATGAATCAGAACGCTCGATACTTGCATTAAATGGCTCTTTCGTATCAATATCAACACTTTGTAATGGCTTATAAAGTGTAGGAATGGGTTTCATCACACCTTTTACCACAATAGGCATTCCATTTGTCATGCCACCTTCAAATCCACCTAAATTATTCGTTCGTCTGTAATACCCGCGTGTTTCATCCCATAGGATCTCATCATGTACTTCACTTCCGTTTTTACGTGCAGCTTCGAACCCAATTCCGATTTCGGCTCCTTTAAAAGCATTAATACTCATTACCGCACTAGCTAATTTTGCATCTAATTTTCGGTCATAATGTACATATGATCCAACACCAGCTGGCATTCCTTCAATATATACTTCACAAATACCACCAATGGAATCCCCATCAACTTTTGCTTGGTCAATACAGTCCATCATTTCTTGTTCAACATTTTTATCTAATACACGAACTGGTGATGCATCTGAAATCTCAAAACGTTCTTTTGCATCAAGTCCTTCCACTTCTTTAGCTTTAATTCCTGCAATTTCCTTTACATAACCGACAACTTCAATGCCTAAATGACGAAGCAATGTTTTAGCAACCGCGCCTGCTGCAACACGCATAGTCGTTTCACGGGCAGATGAACGTTCTAACACATTACGCATATCACGGTGACCATATTTTAATGCACCATTTAAATCTGCATGTCCTGGTCTTGGACGTGTGACGACACGACGGACTTTTTCATCTTCATCGATAGGATCTTCTCCCATAATACTTACCCAGGCTTTATAATCATCATTAGTTACAGTTAATGAGATTGGCGAGCCTAATGTATATCCATGACGTACACCACTCGTAATTTCTACTAAATCTTTTTCAATTTGCATACGTCGACCACGACCATGTCCTTTTTGACGGCGTAATAACGAAGCATTAATATCACTTTTCAATAAAGGCATACGTGCCGGTATCCCTTCTATGATTGTTGTTAATTGTTTCCCGTGTGATTCCCCAGCTGTTAAATATCTCACTTCTATCACCTCTAAATAGATTGAATTTTTAAAATTTTGAACGTATAGATGATGAACCCCTATGTTGTATACGAAGATTGTTTTTCATAAAAAAATGTATCTAATATTTTAAAACCATATGTACTCGGTTGAAAAATCTGTTCTGTACTCCCAACGAAAAGCACGCCATTAGAAACGAGCGCTTCACTAAAACTTTTATACACTTGTGCTTTCGCTTCATCTGTAAAGTATATCACGACATTTCGACAGACGATTAAATCATTATTTGCCGGATACATATCATGCAATAAATTATGTTTTTTAAATGTAACCATGGACCTTATGTCACGATTTAGTTCATACACATTATTTTTATATGTAAAATATTTCTTTTTTAATTCATTTGGTAAATCTTTTAACGCTATCGCAGCATATTTCGCCTCTTTTGCGCGTCTTAATGCTTCATCATCTAAATCTGTTGCCAATATCGTTACACGTAATTGTGGAAAATATTCTTTTAACATGATTGCTAAACTGTACGGTTCTTCCCCCGTTGAACAAGCAGCACTCCATATTTTAATTTGATGCTTTCCATCTGTTAATTTCGGAATGATTTTCTCTTGTAACACATTCCAACGTTTGGGATTACGATAAAACTCTGTCACATTAATGGTCATTCGATCCAAAAATTCTTTCATTAATGTTGCGTCTTTGACCATTGCATCAAAATATTGGGCGAATGTTGCATATCCACGTTTATTTCTTAATGAGGTTAATCTTCTCCGCATTTGTTGTTCCTTATACAACTGTAAATCGATCCCTGTTTTATCATGTACCTTCGCTATAAACTGGTCATAATCTGCCACTTCTATGTCCTCTTTCAAAAATAAATAGTAGAAAGCCTCCGTAAATTACAGAGGCCACTTAGTTTATTAATAGATCCAATCTTGGTCTTGCTTTGTATACGATGTAATTTCGTTTTCGTTAAACCATAGATTGATTTCACGCTCTGCACTTTCAGGTGAGTCAGAACCGTGAATAATATTTTTTCCAACTGTTAGTCCATAATCTCCACGAATCGAACCTGGAGTAGCTTCTTGTGGATTCGTTGCTCCAATCATGTTACGTGAAGTTTTAATAACTTCTTCCCCTTCCCAAACCATCGCAAAAACTGGTCCAGAAGTAATAAAGTCTACTAATTCACCAAAGAAAGGTCGCTCTTTATGCTCACCATAATGCTCTTCAGCTAATTCTGTCGAAACTTGCATTAATTTTGCACTTACTAATTTAAATCCTTTTTGTTCAAAACGGTTTACAATCTCTCCCACTAATCCTCTTTGTACCCCGTCAGGTTTAACCATGATAAAAGATTTTTCCATTATAATTTCTCCTCTTTTCGTAAAATTAATTTCTCCTATGTGTAAATAACATAATTCGATAAAATTTTATCAAATTATGACATTAAATACAATTAAAGATAAACGTTAAAATCTTCTCTTTCCAATAAGCTTAGCAATTGTTTCTAATGTTTTTCGAGCTTTGTTCATTGGTAAACTGTCTAAACAGTGTAGAGCTTTTTGTAAATATAAATTACTTAAATGATAGGAACGATCAATCGCATCGGTCTCTTTTAACTCTTCTAAAATAACATTAATATTGGATTCATTTACTTTATTCGGTTCATCAAATAAAGAAGATAATCGGGAATAAAAACGTTCATTTTCCATTGCATATAAAATTGGCAAAGTAACGTTCCCTTGAATGAGATCACTTCCCGTTGGTTTTCCAAGTTCTTTTTCCGAAGCAGTAAAATCTAATATGTCATCAATAATTTGGAAGGACATCCCTACATTGTATCCATACCGATACAATAAATTAGCTTCCTTTTTTGTAGCTCCACTTGCAATTGCACCTAATTTACAACTCGTTGCAATAAGTAAAGCTGTTTTTCGTTTAATTCGTCGTAAATAATTACGTAAATCTTGTTCCACATTATATTTATCTTCTATTTGAGCGATTTCGCCTTCTACAACTTTCACTAATGTTTTGGATAATGTTTTATGTAAAGATGGATTTTCCACTTCTGTAATTAATGTTAATGACTTTGCAAGCATATAGTCACCTGTATACATTGCTGCTCTGTCTCCATACAATTGCTTTACAGTTGGTTTTCCACGTCGTAAGTCTGCATCATCTACAACATCATCATGTACAAGTGTTGCCATATGAATTAATTCTAAGGCGACTGCTACTTTTTTAATATGTATTTCATGTTCTTTAAATTGACCGAAATGGCCTGCTAATAAAACAAAAACTGGACGGATTCTTTTCCCGCCCGCACGCAACAGTTGAATAGAAGCTTCTTTCAATAGAGGATGCTCTGCATCAATTGTATTCGCTAATTCATTTTCGATTTCTTGTAGGTCTTTTCTTAAAAAGCCATAAATATTTGCAAGTTTCATTACATTTCACCTTTTTATTATAAAAATCAATTCGTAGCTTTTCATCGTTTAATCGCCATATGCATTGCAGCGACACCACCCGAATACCCTTTCACATACACTTCTGGAAATCCTACTCGGTGAAACATTTCTTTCAATGTTTGTTTATCTGGAAAATCTCTTGCTGATTCTTGGAGCCATGAATACTCATCATAACTTTTCGCAAATATTTTACCGAACAGTGGCATAATAAAACGAAAATATAATAAATATAATTGTCGATAGCCTATTAAAGTCGGTTGTGATGTTTCTAGACAAACAACCTTCCCACCAGGCTTCACCACACGATACATTTCTTGAATGACTTGGTTGTAATCTGGTACATTTCGTAAGCCAAACCCTATCGTAACATAGTCAAAGGAATTATCGTCAAACGGAAGTTCCATTGCATTTCCTTGAATAAATGTTACATGTTCTACATGAGCATTTTTCTTTTTCTCTTGTGCAACTTTTAACATATTTTCACTGAAGTCAAGTCCTATCACTTCTCCACTAGGGCCTACTGCTTCAGCAAGTGCTAATGCCCAATCTCCTGTTCCAGTGCATATATCCAATGCTTTTGCACCTTTTTCTACGTCCATTTTTTTCATGACGTTTTTTCTCCAAGCGATATGACGTTTGAAAGAAATAATCGAATTCATCGTATCATATTGCTCTGAAATCTTTTCAAACACACCATGTACTCGTTCTTCTTTTGTTTGTCCAGTCATCTCTATTACCCTTCTTCCACAGCCGTTGTATCTATCGTAACGTTTAATTTTTCACACATATAATTCCGCAACTCTATGTCTACAACTGAATGTTTCAATTGTTCGATGAATTTTTCTTTAAAGTGGTTCATTTCTTCTTTAACGTATTGCTCCATTTGCAGATGAGACAAATATTGTCGTGCAAACTGTTCAATATAAGAGACTTGTCCATTCATCCATTTTTCATTTTCTGTCATTAGACGACGCAATGTTAAAAATTGCTTAATAATCGAAAACATCTCCGTATCCATTCCTATTTCATGGACGACTGCTTCCAATAAGAAAGTCTCTATTTTTTCAATCGTTTGTACGAATGAATCAAATGAGACACAATCATTTTTATATAACTTCATTTTTGCTTCGTTAATTTGCTCGATCGCATGTGCTAACGTTCGAATCATTGAGATATCTTCCAAGTCTGCTAATAAGTAATAGTATAGCCCACTATAAAAGTCTCCTGCTAAAACAGTAATTTGTTTTGTCGTTTCTTGCATAGGAGTTGAAAATTCTGATGGAATGGTTTCATGTGTATCTAATGCCATTTGAACAAGCATAATGGATACTATATATGGTTGTTTTAGATCGTCCTTTACAGAAGATTTTTCATATAAGTGATGTAACACAAATAATTTATCTGAATCGATAAAGGGCTTTTGAATAAATCTCTCCACGTATGGATGCTCTGTTTTATTATATATCATTGTTTCAATTTCATTAACTTTCGAACTTAAAGTGCGCACGTAAACCACCTATGCCCTTCTATTCCTCATTACTCATAGTATAGCACAATAAAATAACATATAAAAAATGATATTTTACTAAAACTACTTCTCATATTATAACAACATTGTATATTAAATAAAAGTAAACGAGTCAATAAAGAAACAGAGTACGATTTTTGTGTGGAACTAAA
>NZ_JBBKBG010000021.1:0-44708 GCF_037892545.1 Pseudogracilibacillus sp. ICA-222130 | reverse complement strand
CCTGGATACTTGTTATCTTCTTGCTTTAAAATAACAGCACCTGGTTCCGTTAATGCATCGACTTGGGATGCACTATCTGCACCATTTGCTTGAATAGAAGATTTAAAATGTAAGTGTATATCTTCCATTGTTAACTTTGAATCTTTCTCAAAAAACCAATCATCAAAACCACCAGCATAGTAATACGTATCTTGTAACATACCCACGACAATGTCAGCGGTACATTCTTCATTCAGTATACCTGTATAATTTCTTACAGGTGATTGCCAAGTTGCCCCGTTCGACCTGTCACCGATAAAGTTTTGAATTGTTTTATCAGTCCTATTAATAATGGTTGTGATAAAATACCAACCATTGTTTATAAAACTTATACTTGGTGTCTCGGATGTATCATAAATTAATGTCCCCGCGTTGTTATAAAGCATTAATCGTAGTCTTCCTTGATATAAAGATATATAGAAAATTGGTTGTCCAGGTCCATTCCTTGTACTAAATATAGGAATAAATGTTTGACCAATTGAATAGGTTGTCGGATTTATCCAGCCACCAACTACAATTTTCACCCCTAAATCAGTAAAAAAGCTACCATCATTGGTAGCGGTAAGATATGTCTTTTCACTTGTTGGATTGACAATATTCTGCCTGAAAAATCGCCCAAACTTCCCTGCCATTAAACTTGCAGATGTTCCAGACCAATTTGAAATAGTAAAATGATGATTATTCATACTGCTGTCTTTTAAGTGATTATCATCTGGTTGCGATTCGTTAAAACGCCATAATGCAACTGTTTCATCATGAATCGGAAACTCACCAGTAAAATCTGTTTGAGATGTTACAACCGATTGAATCGCCATAATAAAATCACCTCCATCTACTCTGACTTAATACATGAAGTTCCGTAAATGTTGCTCCTGTACTACTTACTTTTATTTCATTACTACCAGGATATAAAACTGGAAAATTTAACTCATCTAAAACAGATAAACCATTCCGAACCGTATTTCCACTTGAATCTGTTATTTTTGCAGTTAGTAATCCACTATCAACGATTAATATTTCATTTGATGATAATGGTCCATTGATTTTTAAACTCTCGCCATTTGTAGTAATCGTTAAGAATGTAGAACTTGAACTACTGATACTTCCTTTCATTCGATATATTGGGAAAGATTCTATATTGCCTAACTCCCTTTCAATTACATGGCTGCCAGTAGAATTAATCGTAAATTGCTCATCTGTAATCGCATATCCATAAGGATCTGGACAAACAAATGTAAGTTCAAAGGAGCCTGCACTTCTCAATATTCGTTCACAATCCACCTCTTCCACTAAACGTGCCATAAAATACCTGTTCGGAATATCATCAAGTACTAATTGTTTTAATCCCAAATTCGGAT
Source organism: Pseudogracilibacillus sp. ICA-222130 (assembly GCF_037892545.1). Lineage (NCBI taxonomy): Bacteria > Bacillati > Bacillota > Bacilli > Caryophanales > Bacillaceae > Pseudogracilibacillus > Pseudogracilibacillus sp. ICA-222130. Next base: position 43,311 of record NZ_JBBKBG010000021.1, on the reverse strand, counting down.
TCAACCACTCAGCCACGTCATCTAATAGATGAATCACCTCAGTGAATGAATGTTGTGGGAATATATTACAAATAACTCTAATATACTTTTCTGATGTATCCGAACCTAAATCAGCGATTCCCATTCGACCAGGTATAACTTCAAACGCATTTCTAGGAGCGGGTGAAACCTGCCAATTAACAATTCTTGCGGTGATTTTCATGTTTTTTGAATGAACCCCATCAAACGTAAACCCCAATTATCCCACTCCTTTCTAACTAGGCACGAACCTTCCTTGTGCTCGAGACCCTGTTTGAATTAAGTTATACAACTCTTGAGAAACTTTTCTAATATCATCTTCGCTTCTTACAATCATTTGTTGGATCGTAATTAATGATCCATATCCATCTTGACTTGTTGCAATACCATTTGTACCCACATTCACATTGGATTGGATGTCGAAATCTGTCGGAACAGCATCTTGAATATCTTCAGATACTTGACTCATTGCTTTATCAAAACCAACCCCTAAACCTTGAGCCATATCATCACCAATACCAGCAAATACAGTTGATGGAGATTTAATACCAAGTAAACCTTTTACTCCACTTACAATTCCACCTACAAAATTACTGATTTTATCTTTGATCCAAGTAACCATGGAGGCAATTCCATCCCAAAGACCACGTACAATATTTCGACCGATTTCGACAATTGCAATTGCTGCTTTTCCTATTCCCGTAATTAATGCCATCACAATTTGTGGTAAAGCAGCGACCAGGGAAGGTATAGCTTTAATTATGCCTACTACTAATTGCAAAATGATACGGATCCCCATATCGATAATCATCGGTAAGTTTGAGGTAATAAAGTTAATAATGGAATTTAAAATTTGTGGTAAGGCTGCAATCAATCTGGGTAATGCCGCAACAATACCCTCAGCTAATGCCATGATAATTCGTAGAGCGGCATTTAATATTTGCCCTAAATTATTGATTAACGTATCTACAATTAAAATGATTGCATCTATAACCGCTGGAATTAGCTGCGGTAAGGCATCTGCTATTCCGTTCGCTAATGCGATAACAATTTGAATAGCCGCTTCAATTAAAATAGGTAAATTTTCAATGATAAACTCCGCAACAGTTGTTACTAAATATACGACCATTTCAACTAACGGCTCGATATTCCCTACAATCGCTTCAATAATTCCTGTTAATAAAGCAATCGCACCTTCTAATAAAGGTGGCAGTAAAGTAGGCAAAAGTTCTACCAATACATTCACCAGCTCTGTTAGCATTGTGGCTATCATATCAATGGCACCCGGGATATACTCTGTAATTCGATTAATTCCTTGAATTAAAAAAGATGATATTCTCTCTCCTATAGCGGTAATATCACCTTCTTGAAATCCATCATTTAATATTTCAGTTATATCTCGAACTAATTCTGTCACATCACCAACTGCCCCTTGGGCCATTTCTGCAAACTGTTCTCCGATAACGATTTGTAGTCCTTCATAGGCTGATTTTAAACTTCGTACAGAACCCGCTAGTCCACTTTCCATCGTGTCTGACATTTGCTGCGCAGCACCATCAGCATTTTCAAGTTCCTTATAAAGGTTATTCATCTCATCGCCAGTCCCAGATAGTAATGCATTCACACCCGCTAAGTCTTGTTTATTGAAAATATTACTTAAGGCGTTCATTTTATCCGCTTCTGACAATCCATCAAGTTCTTTATTTAAATCTGTGAATATATCGTTCATATCTCGAATATTCCCTGATGAATCAGTAACGCTTATGCCTAGACTTTCTAATTCTTTTGCAGCAGCTGAAGTGGGAGATGTTAAAGACATAATGATGTTTCTAAGTTTCGTTCCACCTTCTGCGCCTTTTATCCCGCGGTTCGCTAGGACTCCCAACATCACATTCAAAGTATCTAAATCTTGCCCAGCATTTTTCATTGTCGCTCCCGCAACAAGTATTCCTTCACCTAATTGCTGTACATCTGTGTTTGACTTTTGTGACGTCTTCGCCATTTTGTCCATGTACATGTCCATATCAGCGATTTCAAGGCCTAAAGCAGCCATGGAGTCTGTAACCAAATCAGATGCTCTTGCTAAATCCATATCACCCGCGGCAGCAAGTGTAAGCACACCTGGAAGTGCTCCTATCGCCTGTTCTGTATCATATCCCGCTAAAGCAAGATAATTTAATGCTTCAGCTGATTCTGATGCTGAGAAACGTGTAGTTGCTCCCGCATCTTTTGCTGCTTGAGATAATTTATTAAAGGCTTCTTCCCCTTCTTCTCCTGTAAGTCCCATTGTTGCTTGAACTTGCTTCATGGCATCTTCATATTCGCCATATACATTTAAAGAGTCCTTTATAAACTTACCTGATGCAACCGCTCCAGTCCCAATTGCAGCCATTGCTGCGGCGGCTGCTTTTAAGCCTGCTACCAATACTTTACCCGCAATTTCACCCGCTGTTTTTAAACCATTCACAAGTTTTTCAACTTTTTCTCGGTTAAGCTTCTTTACTTCCTCTTGTGAGTCCTTCAGTTCACGTTCTAAATTATTTAATTCGGCATTCGCATTATTTAACTGAGTTTGCCATGACAATGTTCTTCTATCATTTTCTCCAAAGGATTCAGCAGCATTGGCAAGAGCCTTTTCTAGTGTTGATACTTTTTCCTTTTGTGCATCAATCTCTTTATTTAATACTGCATTTCTCGCTGTTATAGCTTTAATCGATTTATCATTTCTATCAAATTCTGATGTCACTAATTTCATTTCAGAACCTAGCACTCTGAAACTTTGGTTAATTTCCCGTAGAGATTTCTTAAATTCTCGTTCCCCTTCAACACCAATTTTAAGACCAAAATTGTCTGCCATACTGCCACCTCCTCCTAAAATAGATATAAAAAAAGAACAATCTATTGATTGCTCTCAAATCCATGTCCTTATATTAACGCTGTGTTGCAAAGCCTTCGTACTTTGGTTCATATTTGTAATGAAGTACCGCTTCAATCAAGCCCAATGTAAATATGCCAAGCTCAACATTCACTAAAATGTCAATCCTTCTGCAATTCTCTTTTATCCACACACCAACGTTTTCCTCAGTTATACCAAATTGCAACATATCCGGATCCCTTAATATTGATGCGGCTAACGTGCTTTGGGCTGATTTCGGATTGTAATGTTGACTTAAGAATCTAGGACCACTCTTAGAGCCTGCTTTGCCTATTTTTAAAAATCTGTCATTATACCAAAATGCATATACTCCCATCATTCCAATAGGAAGCGATTTTGGTTTATGTGGTAAACCTCTATCAATAATTTCATATCCTTCTACTACAATAGGTTTACCTATCGTTTTACTCACATCCTGTATTAATGAATCAATCTCGTTGATTAGTTCCATTCAATATTCCCCCACATTCAGATATTCTGAATACTATTGTATCAGAATTTTTAAATACCTAACGGAATAACATCATCAATCGATAGTTCATTTTTAGGTTTTGTGAGACCTGAGAATTGTTTGTGGATTTCCCATTGATCAAGTAAATGACCGATAGGCATCAACCAAACTTCCTGTTCAGTCCTTTTCAGCTGTGTCACGCCATAATAAATAAGTCGAGCAAACATTTCTTCATCGTTTACTCGACCACTTCGTTTTTTGTATCGGTTTCCTCCGATTCGATATGTCGTTTTGTTCCTTTAAACATTGCTTCCATAATAGCATCTTTAAAAGTTGCCATTTCAACAGGTGATGTTAACAGTTCCACATCATCTTCCATTAACAACTCTTTCTTTTCTTCATTTAATCGATTATGGATATAGATACTTTGATTGGCAAGCAGGGTAATTAACCAGACAATCTCGTCTAAAGCCATTTCAAAATTTTCAGCTTTCATTAACTTCTCACCTAAATCTTCAAGGCCACCATACCTTTTTGCAATTTCCTTTGTTGCTTTGGTTGTTAAGATTAATTCATATTCCAAACCACCAATCGTAATCTTAGCACTTCTTTCACTCGTCATAATTGATCGCTCCTTATCCTTCAGTTCCCGCAGCAAATACTGGTTCATACACTTCGCTATACCAACCGGTGATAATTTCTTGGTTTACCCCATCATCACCTTCGCTCACTTCAGCTTTCCATGGATGCTTTCCTTGTCCATCTAGCTTGTTTCTTCGTAAAACTGTACCTTCAATTGTGGGTGTAGAGAAAGTAATACTATCTCCTTTCCTTGTGGTGACAAAAGTGATTGGGATTATGGTTCTTGCCTTATTTATTGCAGTTGCTTTGACACAATTGAAAATAAAAGAAGCACCGTTTTACCGAATTGTGTTTTTCTTTCCTAATATCATGTCGATTGTCGTGATCGGGATCCTTTGGACGTTTATTTATAATCCTAGTATGGGACTTGTGAACTCTGGTTTAGAGTTTCTGGGGCTCGAGTCATTGGCAAGACCGTGGCTTGGGAGCGAAACTTGGGCATTGCCAAGTCTTGTCCTTCCATCCATATGGGCAGGAATTGGATTATTTATGTTGATCTTAATGGGTGCTATTAGCAATATCTCAAAAAGCTATTATGAAGCAGCTGAAATTGATGGGGCAAGTGAATGGCAACAGTTTTGGAAGGTAACATTACCCCTTATATGGCCACAGATAAAAATTTCCATTCTTTATATTGTCATTACAACATTAAATGGTTCTTTTATCATTGTACAGGTCATGACTGGCGGAGGACCGAATAATTCCACACATGTCATGGGTTCCTACCTTTATCAACAGGCGTTTGTTCAATATAACTTTGGTTATGGGGCGACAATTGGTGTAATGATACTCATTCTTTCATTAATTACCGTACTCATCCTGCAATTTCTGATGCGAAGTGAAAAAACAGAATACTAGTTTTGGGAGGTGGGATACACATGAAGAAAAGTGTCGGACAGATTTTAGGTCGCACAGGAATCCGAATTCCGTTGATTCTGTGGACAGTCGCGGTTCTTTATCCAATTTTTTGGATGTTCTTAGGTTCATTTAAATCAAATGCGGAAATATATAGAAATCCTTGGGGTTTCCCAGAAACCTGGAATTGGCAAAATTATGCCGAAGCATGGACAAATTTTAATATTGATACAAGTGTATTTAACAGTTTGATTGTGACAGTGCTTGGAGCAGCGTTAACTTTAGTACTTGCTATCCCAACTTCGTATGCGATTGAAAGAATGAATTTTCGTGGCAGTAAATTTCTTTTTACATTATATGTATCGGCTATGATGATTCCGATGGTACTTGGTTGGATCCCCTTGTTTTTCCTATTAAGTGAAATAAATCTGCTTGACAATATTTATGGGCTAGCAATTGTTTATGCAGTCAGTCAGCTGCCGTTTTCAATTTTTGTATTGACGAGTTTCATAAGTACGATACCTAAATCGTTAGAGGAAGCAGCTGCAATAGATGGAATGTCTCCTTATCGTATTTTGTGGAAAATCATTACACCTTTGAGTATGTCTGGTATTATCACTGTTACAATCATGAATGCCATCCAATTTTGGAATGAATATTTCATGGCGTTGATTTTCCTACAGTCACAAGAAAATTATACACTGGCATTAGCGATTGACTTTATTAGTAGTGAGGCTGAATATACAAATGCCTGGGGCACATTATTTGCGAGTCTTGTTATCGCCATCGTTCCTGTAATAGTTCTTTATGCTATTTTCCAAAAAAGGATTGCAAAAGGAATGACTGAAGGTGCGATTAAGGGGTAGGAATAGTAGAAATTGAGGAGTGGGGCTGGGACAGAAGTAAATATAGTTACCAAAAATCGAACAATACGAGCTATTAGCTCCGAGAATATACGTAGACTCCAGTGGGAAGGAAGCGATAGGTGAGACGGTGAAGTGCTATAGTACGAGCGGGCTCACCACGCGCCCACGGAAAGCGAAGTATATTCCCGGAGCTGTTTTATTCTACTATCCATCATATTGTTCAGTTTTTAGCTCATTAAAAATACTTTTGGCTTGGCCTCTTACTTACTTTTGGTAGAATAAATTGTAGCGAAGGGCTAAATGATGCTAAACTATATACAGTGTACCAAAGTAATAGAGAAAAATGGAAAGGGGAAATTTAAGATTAAATTCATACAATTAATGGAGAAAATATTAATTGGTGGGATAATTGGTGTCTCGCTAAATGTACTTGTAAATCTTTTTTTCTATTTTAAAAATGACTACCCATTATTTTCGGTTGTAAATATTAGTGTGATTGTGAGCTCTGTTTTGTTGGTCGTTATTATTCTTTTATATTTAGTTGTAAGAAGAAAGACAAAGGAAAATGAAGCTAGTTAGAAAGCTTGTCATACATAGAGCATAAACCGGACGCTATAAAAATGAAATGGCGTCTTTTTATTATGAATAAGGGGAAATGATACTGGAAAAAGAGAATATGAAGCTACGTAAAGATGTGTTTAGGAGTATTTTCAACTAATTATCGAGCAATCGCATTGTATAAGCGTATGGGTTTTATAGAAGAAGGACGCAAGGTAAATGAGGTAAAGTTAAATGAAAAGGAAGATATGGATGATATTTTGATGTTTAAGTTGATGTGCGCTTATGTTATGATGAAAAAACAATTATATTTGCTAATACACTTTAATTTTTCCATAGTAGCACATTGGATAAGAAGTGAAGACACTCAGATTGAAACCTGAGCGTTTTCATTTCTTATTTAATTTTCATTTGCTATTGTAAGATAGAATTAAATTGAAGGGCATCTCGTAAAATTATCCCAGTATAATCGTCCATAAACTGTCACTTCGAAACTTTGAGTGATATGAAGACGTTTAGGTGGGGGGGGAAGAAAACTCCCACCGATTGAAGTTTTACTTTATAGGAGGAAAGAACATTCATAGCTAAGCAAGTATTGGCTGAATAGAATGGTAAAGTAATATGAAAAGGTTGTGTAAATTATGAAGGTTTCATTAATCGTTGCAATGGATAAAAATCGTGTAATTGGAAGAAACAATGATATTCCGTGGAGAATTCCGAATGACTGGCAGTATGTTAAGAAAATGACAACGGGACACTCGATTATTTTAGGCAGGAAAAACTTTGAATCAATTGGGAGAGCGTTGCCGAATAGAAGAAATATCGTGTTGACAAGAGATAGGAGTTTTAGTTTCCCCGGCTGTGAAATTGCGCATTCTAAAGAAGAAGCACTTGCTTTATGTAGCGATGAAGCAGAAGTTTTCATATTTGGTGGAGAAGAGATATACAATATGTTTTTATCGGATGTTGAAAAGATGTACATCACAAAAATTGAGCATGTGTTTGAAGGAGATACTTTCTTTCCAGAGGTGGATTTTACTGAATGGGAGGAATGTTCCAGAGAAAAAGGAATCAAGGATGAGGCAAATCCTTATGATTATTATTTCCATGTTTATGAAAGAAGAAATAAAAACAAATAGAGCAAACCGTTTGAACTACAAGTTCAAGCGGTTTTTGATTGAGAGTCATTATCATAAGCTTTTCATCCTTCATATTTGCGAAATTTAATGAAACGCGTTATAAAAAATCAAAAAGGGAAAGCTATCTATAGATAAACCGGATTATAAAAAATTTTAAACGTCAGGATAGAAAGGGTTGGAATATGCTAAAAAAATGGAGAGTATTTTTAATTTCATTAGGGATAGTGCTTTTATTTATTATTTGGGGAGTTATTCCAGAGGATATCCTTCCTAACGGTAACTTGGATCACGTAACATCTATCATTCAAGATTTTATTGTAGCTCGTTTTGGATGGTTTTATTTGATTAGTGCATCAGGGTTTGTTGCAAGGTTTGTTGCTGGAATACCAAACTTCACTCGGTATAGCCAAAAATATCGGTATTTTCCATTTGCCTTTTTCGCTCTAAATCCAATTGCAACTGGATCCCCGCCATCTTCACTTGTTGAAATTAAGACATGGTTATCGTCAATTGTTGCACCAGTTAAATCACTAGCAGCTGATACTCCAATATCATCAATACCAAGTGACAATGTTCCGCTTTGAAATTCCTTAATCACTTCAGCAGCTCCATCATCTGCATATAATGTCGCTTCTGCTAATTCAACAGACAATTCAGCACTAATCGCCTTTGCTAAAGGAGTTGGAGTTTCATAAGTTTCATCACCATTTTCTCCTTCTGTTATTTTTGCATAATAAAGCCTATCCAATCCGATAGTTGCCATGAATCATTCCTCCATTTCAAATTCATAATATTTTGCTACATCAATAGCTAAATGATGGTAACCTGTATCATCTTCATGTCCGATATATCTTCTGTCAGTAATAACAAAGTCCGCACCCAAAAGAGTACGGACTAAGGTATTTTTTATTGATGTATAATTCTTTTTTGAAAACAATGAAACTCTAACTTCTTGAACATCGTACTTCGGGAAATTGTCCGCATGTAATTCAAACATCTCAACGATTGGTGTGATTACAATATATAAATCAGGGGCAGTATCAGAAAAGATACCTGTTTCAACTGGAATACCACATTGTTCTGCAATTAGTGTCACTTCGGCTAGTACACTCATATACTTTCCACTTCTTCTTCCAATTTTTTAATCATCGCATCCATACAAGGCTGTCTTGATGTTCTTCTTGCAGGTTTTAAAAATGGCTTTGCAGGTTGTCCAGATTTTCCATATTCGATGATGTTTGCTAATTTAGCATTGCTCACTCCGTCTTTACGCGGTTCATTAAACCCTACTTTAACATTATGGTTTCCCCTTCGATCAACTAAGGCAGGTGATACTCCTAATGCAGATACCAACTCACCAGTTGATCTACTTGGCAGTTTTGTATCTTTTCCAATTACCGAACTTAAATTGGACTTCATTTTATCTAATACCACTTCTCCCCCTGCTTCTAGAACCCTCGGAACGATTTCATCTGTTTTACTTCCCAATCTTGAAATCTTCATCAAGAATTCTTCTGGCATTTTAATATTAACTTTAGCCATCTGCTGCTACCACCTTTTTTGTTAAAACCTCGATATACATATTTCTATTTTTCACATTATCAACGCTTACTATTTCATACCGTCCGTCATCACATACAATAAACATTTTCGGTTTAATGGTTAAATCGGGAATGTTTCTAAAACGAAATAACGCATTCGCTTCAGAAAAGGCCGCCCTATTTGCCCAAGTCTTACTACCAAAGCGTTCTTCTTTGTATGCTGTCACAGATGCTAGGATTCTATCGGTTTCTTCACTGAAAGACTCTTCATCTTTTACAATTTCACGTGTGATAATGTCGATGAATGTACGCATTTTCCCAAAACTCATACACTACACCTTCCAATCTCTATCTAGCCTTAATAAAAGGTTGACTGTTTTCCAAACTTGCTCTCCAGCAAGTGCGCTATCTGCGAAAAATCCACCTGTACTGCCATCTCGACTTTCGTAAAAGTGTGATGCCAACATGATAACCGCTTGTTCCGTTGTCGCGGGCATATTCTCATCTAAATATGTGCCTTCTTTAATATGTTGATAACTCTCTGCATAAGAAATGGCGGCAGTGATGTACATTTCTATTAAAGCGTCATCTTTATCATGTTGGAGTATTAAATTAGCCTTTACTTTTTCTAGTAATGTCATCACTTTCGCCACCTTTATTCTTCTGACATATAACCAGATGTTTTTAATTTCGATAGTAATGCATTAAAATCCGCAACTAAGTCTTCTATAGTTTCTGCTGTACTATCAGATTGATTTGACATTTTTTCATTTGAAGAAGAAGGAAGGCCAGTGACCTTCGCCCCTTCTTCAATAACAAGTTCCCCGCCAATAACCGTTTTTTCTCCGCCTTGTTCTGTATAGTTTTTAGCGTTATACCCCATCGCACTCTACCCCTTTATTATTTTTGTTGTAAGACTTTGATTGCTTCTGGCAAGATTAACTTTCCATCGACACGTTGACTTGCTAAGAAACCAACTTGTCCTGTTGTTGCAAAAAGTTCATTTAAACGCTTAAATGAACGACCTTGTCTGTCTGCAATCCAATAATATCCGAAGTCACCAAAGGCAATAGACTTTGCTCCGCTTTCTAGTGTCGGTGCATAAGCTGACGTAAAAACTGGTCGATTCAATAGTGTATCTGGCGTACCAGCGGTTAATGATGGTTGCCATAAATATTGTCCTTGACCATCTTTTAATTTTCGAATTGCTTTGATTGTCGCATCGTTCATAATGAATACAGCGTTTTTACGATATGGTGCTTTTAGTGAAAAGACTAAGTCGATAATTTCATCAGCTGTAATTGCTGTAGCCGATGTCGTAGTTACACCTATTTCAGCACCACCTGTGTCATTAAATATTCCCGTTGGTTTTCCAACACCGTCACCGATAAGAAAAGCTTCCTCTTCTTTCGCTCCAATTCTTCGTGCAAATTCGGTTGAAATATAACTTTCCATATTAAATGCACTATCGTTTAATAATTCATCAGATATTTTAATCATCGTCCCTAACTTATAAGCACCGATTGAAGTCTGCCCAAACACTGAATCGCTTTCTTCAAATTCCTCTCCTTCATCAAGCCATGCCGCGGAGCCTTTCGTTGTAACAACAGGTATCTTACGATCACCACTTGATGTTTTTACAATTTTCGCTAATTTACGGAAGATGTTCTCTTCTTCCAATGTTTGGACAAGTGTACGCTCAAATTCATCTGGAACTAAAAATCCACCTTCAGAGTCTGTCCCAACTGAAAGTGAATTTACAATTTCTATTGATGGTGTTTTACTCTTCATCACTTTCCAAAAAGATTGTTTATATTCATTACTAGCTATCCCTGTTTTACTTTCCTTTTCATGTTTCGAAGGTTCTTCTACAATTCGAGTATTAATTGGTAGATTCAGCTGAGCTTCTAAAGCTTCTTGACGCTCTAATCGTTTAATCTCATTCCCTAAATTAATTACATCTTCTTCCATTCGGTCATAAACTTCTGCATCTTCTGGAGAAATAAGACCATTACTTCCACGCTTTGAATCTAAAAAGGCTTTTGCTGCCTCCCATGTTTTATTTCGCTTTTCTCTTAACTCTAAAATTTTACTCATATTAATTTCCTCCTATTATTTCAATAGATTAAGCCGCTCATAAAGCGGATCAACCGATTGTTCTTCTTGTGGTTTTTGTATCTTGTTTATTAATGAATTTGTTACTGCTCGTCTACTGAAAACAAAGCTGTTCTCAGGTTGGTTTTCATCTTTACCATTTGCGAACATAATTACATCCGCAAATCCTAGTTCAATTGCTTTATGTGCATTGAGCCACGTTTCAGCATCCATTAATTCCGATAGTTTATTTCTTGATAAACTTGTTTTAATCTCGTAAGCGTTAATGATGCTTTCTTTTACTTCGTCAAGCATATGCACTGTCTTTTTCATTTCTTCACTATCACCAATTGCGACAGTAAATGGATTATGAATCATCATTAGGGACGTTGGTGACATTTGAATTTCAGTGCCTGCCATCGCAATCACAGATGCTGCTGATGCGGCAATCCCATCAATTTTGACAGTGACATCACCTGGATATTCCATTAACATGTTATAAATTTGCGCAGCTGCAATACAATCACCCCCTGGCGAATTAATCCAAACTTCAATATCGCCTTTGCCTTGCACGAGTTCTTCCCTAAAGGCAGACGGTGTGACTTCATCATCAAACCAACTCTCTTCTGCTATTGCCCCATATAAATGAAGGGTTCGTTTATCAGTTTCATTATTCTTTGTCCAGTTCCAAAACTTCTTCATATTCGGTTTCCTCCTTTTCATATTTCTTTGCAAACACACCTGCGTCTTGGAGTTTCGTCATATTCCCATTGATTAAATATAAATCTCCCCCAAGTTCATCCGGTATCCGGTCTAAATTCTCAAGTTCACGAATGTCATTAGCACTCATCCAGCCATTTTGCCTTGCTGTTGCATAGCCACTCATTCGTGAAGCATAATCACCTCTAAGCAATCCATCCACATTAAATTTCACAAAGTACGCTTTCTTTTCACTTTTAGTAAATAGTGAACGACTAATTGCTTGTTCCCACCGAATAACCCATGGATCAAGTGTGTATTTAACGAATTCTAACGATTGTTGCTCTATATTAGAAAAACTCGACTTTTCCAAGTCACCTACCATGTGAGGTGGCACTCGGAAAATTCGAGCAATCTCGTTAATCTGAAATTTTCTTGTTTCAAGAAATTGTGCTTGATCGGGTGCAATTGCGATTTGTTGATACTTCATCCCTTCTTCTAATACAGCAACTCGATGGGCATTACTTGAACCTTGATAAGCTTTATTCCAACTATCCTTTACTCTTTGGGGGTCCTTGATAGTTCCCGGATGTTCTAAGACACCACCTGGTGCCGCTCCATTAGCAAAAAACTTTGCACCATATTCCTCAGTTGCCATTGCTAGACCCACTGCATTTTTAGCCATCGCAATTGGTGAATATCCAACTAAACCATCAAAACCAAGTCCGGGTATATGAAGTACATCTTCAGCTTTTAATGCAATAGTTGTCTTCTCTGACCCATTCATTTCCTCAAATGTTTTTGTGTATAAATAATACAGATTACCTCTCGCATCTCTTTCGACTGACATTTTATTTGGCATAAGTGGGTAAAGTGCAATAACCTCCCCTTTTCCATTGCGAATGATCTGAGCATACGCATTTCCCCATAATAAAAGATGAGTCATTAATGTTTCTCTAAACACAAATGAACTCATCTCAGGATTTGGTTCGTCATGAAGTAAAAAATATAAGGTATGGGATATTGCTTTTTCCTTCCCACCTGTATCTGTGTACTTATATAAGTGCAGTGGTAAACCAGCTACCGCTTCAGCTAATATGCGTACACACGAATATACTGCAGTCATTTGCATTGCTGTAAATTCATTAACGGATTTTCCACTACTAGAATTTCCAAAGATGAAACTATAATTGCTCCCAAATGAATAGTTTTGTGGTTTATCTCTTGCTTTAAATAAATTTGTAAACCACTGCATATGAACATCATCTCCTTAACTTTAGAACACAATCAATCCTCTATCATCATAGACGGAATCACTTGTTCCGCTTCTTCTAATTGCTCGGTCAAGTGCCATAATTGTTGCCACCGCACCATCAATCTTTTCCGTTGATTTTTCCTTGTCAGGTTTAATGTTTCCAGCTGGATCCGTTCGAACATGAATGTTATCCATCATCCAACGTAAAACTGGATGTCCGCCGTGAGCAAGTTTTTCTTCTAATGTTAATTTCATCAACTCTTTTGATGATGGGCTCATATCTTTAAAACCTTGTCCAAAAGGAACTACAGTAAAGCCTAATCCTTCGAGGTTTTGCGTCATCTGAACAGCTCCCCAACGGTCAAAGGCAATTTCCTTTATATTGTATTTCTTTCCTAATTCTTCGATGAACTTTTCAATATAAGCATAGTGAACAACGTTTCCTTCTGTTGTTTGCATGTGACCTTGTTGCTCCCACACATCGTAAGGTACTCTGTCCCTATCCACACGCTGTCTAATGTTTTCTTCAGGTATCCAAAAGTAAGGCAAAACAACATATTTATCATCTTCATATTCTGGTGGAAAGATTAAAACAAATGCTGTGATATCTGTTGTCGATGATAAGTCTAAACCCGCATAGCACTCTCTACCAATTAACCTTTTAGGGTCAACTGGCAAACCACATCTGTCCCACTTTTCCATTGGCATCCATCTGACAGATTGTTTTACCCATTGGTTCAATCGTAACTGCCTAAATAAGTTCTCCTCAGCAGGATTCTGTTTCGCACTTTCACATGCTTGTTCGACTTTCTCTATATCTACTGTAATTCCTAGTGATGGATTTGCCTTCTTCCAAACTTCAGGGTCTGTCCAATCATCATCTTCCTCTGCACCATAGATAACAGGATAAAAAGTAGGATCTATTTTTCTTCCCTCAAGTACATCTTTTGCTTTCTGATGTACTTCGTAACATATTGAATGCTGGTCATTTCCTGCAGTTGTGATTAAGAAATACAATGGTTGTTTCCTTGCGTCCCCTGAACCATGAGTCATAACATCGTATAGCCTTCGGTTCGGTTGTGCATGTAACTCATCAAAAACTACCCCATGGACGTTCAATCCATGTTTTGTATAAGCTTCCGCAGATAACACTTGATAGAAACTACCCAATGGTTTATAAATCAATCGTTTTTGTGAAAGGACGGGTTTAGATCGTGCCTTAAGTGCGGGTGATTGTTCCACCATATCAACTGCAACGTCAAATACAATCGATGCTTGTTGCCTATCCGCAGCACATCCATATACTTCTCCACCATGTTCAAAGTCACCACATGTTAAAAGTAAGGCAACCGCAGCGGCAAGTTCTGACTTTCCTTGTTTCTTAGCTATCTCAATATAGGCAGTATTAAACTGTCGATAGCCATTAGGCTTCATCGTCCCAAATACATCTCGAATAATCTGCTCCTGCCAATCTATCAAGTCAAAGTTTTTTCCAAACCATTCACCTTTTGTATGTTTTAAATAACTTATAAAGTTTACTGCCATATCAGCAGCATCCTTATCGTAGTAGGATTGTTCAGCTTTAAAGATTGTTGGTTTATAAATTTCTAGCTTTCTAATTATAACCACCCCCTTAGCAAATAAAAAAACTAAATGAATTTATAAAGTTTTGCACGACAAAAAAGCCCAGATTGCTATCTGAGCTTAAGACATCTATTTAATTGTTCCACAATCTGTACCCTTTTGCAGAACAATATTCACTGTTTAATTCACAATTTATGTGTTAAAATAACTTTAGGTTTAACAAGGAGGAATTTAAATGGGTAATTGTTCATTATTTGTAATTGACTTCTCCATTTTCGTCTAAGTTTTAACACTTAAAACGGAAGGAGAATTAGCACTTGGGTATTTTTAGCATTTTTGTAATAAATACAGTTCATTATCAACCAAATGAAAAATAATTGGTTATAATGAATTGTTAATATAGAAAATTCATTATAACCACATTGGAGTGGGTTATAATGAACAAAAAAGAGATAAAATTTAGTCAAAACTTTATTACCTCGAAACGACATATAAATAAAATTATGAGTAATTTAGAATTAAATAGCGATGATAATGTTTTTGAAATTGGTTCAGGAAAAGGCCATTTCACACTAGAACTGGTTCAAAAATGTAATTATGTAACAGCTATCGAGATAGATTCAAATTTATGTATTCAAACACAAAATAAAGTTACAAATTACGATAATTTTCGAATTATAAATAAGGATATATTACAGTTCAAGTTCCCAAACAACAGAACATATAAAATCTATGGTAATATACCTTATTATATAAGTACGGATATAGTACGAAAAATTGTCTTTGAAAGTAATGCAACAGTTAGTTACTTAATAGTCGAGGAAGGATTTGCTAAAAGGCTACTCAATACAAATCGTTCTCTAGCGTTACTTTTAATGACTGAAGTAGATATATCCATATTAAGTAAAATCCCTAAAGAATACTTTCATCCAAAACCTAAAATTAATAGTTCTTTAATTATGTTAAAAAGACACCCATCAAAAATATCACACAAAGATAAAAAAATATATAATAATTTTGTTATGAAATGGGTTAACCAAGAATACAGAGAACTATTTACTAAAAACCAGTTTAATAAAGCCTTAAGTTATGCAAAAATAAAGGATTTAAGGAACATTAACTTCGAACAATTTTTATCAGTATTTAATAGCTATAAATTGTTTAATAACTAAGTGACAAATTCCTTAGCATTTAATAAAAAGGATTGCCATCTAGGCAGTCCTTTTTTGGTATTTTCCATTCACCTAGTGTGTTCAACTTTGCTTATATATTATCATATTATTCGGACTACACTAATTTCCCTCCATTAGATTCGTTTTCTAAAGTAACACCGTCTTTTTTATATGAATTCTCAACTGCTCTACGTAAATATTCGACATCAAATCCTGCGCTTTGATAACCTTCTAAAATGGTTGAGTAATAGTAACAACTCGGCTGCTCAAGTGGTCTGCCTTCATTCATAATATAGACCATCGCATTTACTGTCTTTTTATCTACTTTAACTTTCATCATTTCTTTTCTATACAGATGTGGCCATCCTTCATAACGATCAAGTGCCTTTTCGTCACTAGAGGTAATCTGCCACACAAGGACCGGAACGCTTTCTCCCTTGCATGGTTCAACCGTTGCAACTGCATGCGCGTGTGGCCCCCTAAAAACGAGTTTGTGCCCCTTTATTTCACTTGGTCCTACTACTTTTGCAGTCGGACATCTATTTGCCATTTGTTCTAGATTTAAATTTGATCCGTAAGCAATATATAATTTACCCATCATGTCAATCCTTTCACAATTTATTTTTGAATGATTCCGGGTAGCTTATCCAACCCGGAACCTCCACGCTGCTGAGCCTGACAAAGGCTTGGTTAAGTGTGCCCTACAGTTTGCGAACTCTTCTCCAATCAATCCGATTCGATTGAGGTATGTTCGCATGGCAAATTTTTCATTTTCAACTTGCGGTTTTTTCGATGAAGCGCTTTTCTGTGTTAATGCTTGATTGTTGATTGCTAGGGATAAAACTATGAAGCTTCTTATTTTCCCTGCGTGAAGGACACTGTTAAAGCCTCGTAACTCAACCGTTCGGTTTCTTCTAAAAAAGCTATGTAGATTTAAGAAATGGTATCGGCTATTATGATAGTGTCTACTTCTGCTTTCGCTGTATCCTTCATACCAAATGTCTTCAATTTCCCGCATTGTCTTTGGCTTTTTCCGATTCATCTTTTCTACTAAAATGTCATCCATCCGTTTGCAATAACGCATTCTCTCATTCTTGATTTCTAGTGCCTTGTAAAACAAATCGTTCCTACTTGCGATGATGTTTACAAAGTTTCGTATGCTCCTTGGTGTATGTGGGCTCCCATCTAAGTGAATGTGAATTCCACAAGATGAATTGGTAAAGGCTCCCGCTTTCCGTATCCTTCGAACAAGCTCCTGTAAAGTGTCAATGTCTTTTCGGTAGGTTAGAATTGGGCTTACAATCTCAACGCTATAATCTCTGTTTGCATTAACCCTTCTACCGTTTCGACTAACTTGCGTCCGAATACTTCCATCATAAACAAATTCCCATATCCGTCCGTCTGGAACTTTCACTTTCTTTACATCGTAGTATGTTCCACCTTCGATGTATTTCCCCTCAAGAAACTTTGCTGCTACCTTCGCTGCTTTTTCTCTTGTGATTCCTGTGAATTCAATTTCAATTCCAAACTTTGCGTTTAACATTTCATCATCCCCTTTTAGAGTGTATGTGTGTTTTTGTTACATACATATATCACTCTAAAAGCCTTATATATCAAGTGTTATCTACAGTTATTTGAATGTATTTTTATTGTTCGATGATTAGACACTTATCAACTCCAAATACAATTCCGAGTGAACTTCCTTTATCCCATTTTATGTGTATTGTTCCTATATCATCGACATAAGAAACAGTTCCTTCATCACCTGGGATAAGATTTGAATATGGATCATCCATTTCAATCAAACGTACTCTTGTTCCAGGCTGATATTGTTTTTTTAACTTGGTCAGCGATTCTTTCGTTATATTGTTCATGAAGCTTCCACCATTTTTTTCGTTCTTTTAAATGAAGAATCACCTGACAGTTTTGACATCAAGAGCTTTCTGTCGGATTTATATTCATCGCCTATAAAATTTAGCTTTAACAGGAAACATCGAAATGCATATTTTTCGTTTTCGACTTGTTTTTCAACTGCCGTCACTCGTTTTTGCTTTAGAGCTGTTTCGCATAATGCGACAATAAACTTTGTGTATGTTTCTAATTCCTCTGGTGTCAATTTTCTTTCAAACCAAGGGAATATGATACGGTCGTCTTCTAGTGCAATTTTAGTTGTTTCAATAGCTAGTGCCAGTTTAATTAATGTGGTTTTACTCTGAATCAGTTTTTCTAAATTCTCTATTGTTTGCTCATCGAAGGGGTCTCGGGGATATTCAATGGAAAGTATGAACGTTTCCTTTGACTCATCCCGATCCGCTCCAAAGTTATATTTACTTTCTAATGTATGGATTAA
The DNA here is from genome assembly GCF_037892545.1 of Pseudogracilibacillus sp. ICA-222130. Lineage (NCBI taxonomy): Bacteria > Bacillati > Bacillota > Bacilli > Caryophanales > Bacillaceae > Pseudogracilibacillus > Pseudogracilibacillus sp. ICA-222130. The sequence goes on along the minus strand of NZ_JBBKBG010000021.1, from coordinate 25,152 downwards.
CTCTTCATTAGTCGGGCCTTCCAAAGTTCCAACCCTATCAACTACATACTCTCCAATCTCGTAAGCAAAGCTTGGTGTTCCTTTATACTCAAAAGGAATATTCAAATGTTCGCTGATTGCTTCCACTAACTTTTTCCGTTCTTTTCCCTTCACATTAAATTTTACAATCATTTTTTATTCCACCTTTCAATTTTGGTACATACATATATCACTCTAAAAGGTGTTTATATCAAGTGTTTTGAACAGATTCCATCTGACTTCCTAATCTTTATTTAATTGTATGGCAATTCCAGTTAAAACATATATAACACAAGGAAGTGCGACTCCATTTCCCCACATTTTATATTCAGCAGTATCAGAATGTGGCTGGCTTAACCATTTGACGATTTGCTTTCGAGTTTTAGGTCGCTTATTTTTACTAATCAATTGTCGGTGCGTTTCCCACACTTTCTCCCAAAAGTTAATCTCTTCATCCGATGGGTTGTCTTCACTTAAGTTATCGCACCATCCATCTGGGAAACCTTGCAATCTACCACATTCAGTAGGGGTGAGCCTCCTCACAATTAAATCTTCAACATTTACAAGTGGGGGATCCTTATAATCAGTAGCAACAAGCGTACTAGCGAGTTCTTTTTCGGCACTTGTAAAATGTGAGTTTTTACTAGATGAATAGGTTGATTGTTTTCCTTTTCTTAATTCATCTTTACTACTCACAATTGCAATTCCGCCTTGATTACTGTTTGGTGAGTTACCAGATGTATCTATTGTTCTTGACACATCACTTTCATAAATATTTGCTCGAACGTTAACCGTTCCTTCAGATGTCAAACGAATATCAAAGGTTCTCGGTTTCTCTAAAACAAATGGCTGATTGTTTCCACCAGTTCCATATAAAGACACAACGGTCTGGGCAACATCAACCGGTCCTTTAATTCTTGCATCCCTTCCATGGTTATCGAATACAAGTGGAGGATGATTTGATTTTGCTCGTAAAGTTGCTGTTACCCCTTTGGTTACATCCATTCGGCTACCACCTTGGTCATTTAAGCAGATATTGCTTGTTTCTTTAGCACTTTTTGAAGTATCTCCGGTAGTTCCTTGCTCCGCTGTTTTGCTCTGCGTAAAATACCCTCGCAAGCTCTCTGACTCAAATAATATTTTGGATGCACTTCTTCCATTAAAATCTGCGACAAGAAAGATTCGTTTTCTTCGCTGGGGTACTCCCCAATATTGCGCATCAAGGACTCGCCAGGCAATTGAGTAGTTATCTCCCAACACTTCTCCTGCATTTTCCCATTTATCTGGTTTAGGGATATCAACTTTCTCGGCCTTGACCTTACAGAATTTCTCGATGACACTTTTGAAGTCTTCTCCTTTATTTGAGGAGAAGGCTCCACAGACATTTTCCCACACTGCATATCTTGGATATTCACCATTTGTTTTACACCTCATTTCCTTTATAATTCGCATCGCTTCATAAAATAAAGAGGACTGACTTCCGTCTAGTCCTGCACGTTTTCCTGCAATTGATAGATCAGTACATGGTGAACCAAAAGTGATAATATTAACTGGTTCAACCTCTGCACCGTTGATTGAACTAATGTCCCCTAAATGTTTCATTTGAGGAATTCGTTTTGATGTAACACGAATTGGAAATGGTTCAACTTCAGATGCCCACTTTGGTTCAATTCCGCAAATGATACCTGCAAGTGGAAATCCTCCAGAACCATCAAAAAGCGAACCTAAAGTAAGTTTACGCACTTTCACTCACCTCAAGTTCGCTATAAGCAATCTTTTTATTATTTCGAATAACATACACACCTTCATCTGTTCCAACTTGTTCAATGTATCTTTTCGCAATCACATCACAAAACTTTTCATCTAATTCAATCATATAACATATTCGGTCGGTTTGTTCCGATGCAATTAAAGTCGAACCAGAACCACCAAATGGATCGAGTACAATACTGTTTGTTAAACTTGAATTCATAATTGGATAGGCAATTAAGGCAATTGGTTTCATCGTTGGATGGTCGGCATTTCGTTTAGGTTTATCAAACTCCCAAATAGTCGATTGCTTTCTATCTGAATACCAGCGGTGTCTACCATTCTTTTTCCAGCCAAATAATATCGGTTCGTGTTTCCACTGATAAGGTGAACGGCCAAGTACAAGTGATTGTTTCTTCCATATACAAGTTCCAGATAAATAAAAACCAGCTTCTTCAAATGCTCTGCGGAAATTAAGACCTTCTGTATCCGCATGAAACACATAAATGCTGCCATCTTTCGCAAGCGCATCTTCTGTGTTCTTAAAAGCATCCAATAAAAACTGGTAAAATGTATCATTATTCATATTGTCGTTTTTAATTTTCCCCGCACTGCCTTCATAATCAACATTATAAGGTGGATCAGTGACAACCAAGTTTGCTTTTTTATCCTCCATTAACTTTTCAAAAGTTTCTTTTTTCGTACTGTCCCCGCATACGAGTCGATGTCTACCTAAAAGCCACACATCACCTTGCATCGTTATTGGTGGATTTTGAAGTTCTTCTTCGACATCAAAGTCATCATCTTCTACTCGATCTCGAAGTGTATCTTTAAACAAATCATCAATTTCAGCAGCGTCAAAACCTGTGAGTGAAACATCAAAGTCTGCTGCATCTAAATCTGTCATAAGTACAGCTAATTTTTCTTTATCCCAATCACCGCTAATTTTATTTAAAGCAACGTTTAATGCTTTCTCTTTTTCTTCATTTAATTCAACCACGACACACTCGACTTCAGTTCTTCCCATACTTGCCAAAACTTTCAACCGTTGATGCCCACCAACTACTCTGCCAGTTGTCTTGTTCCAAATGACTGGATCAACATATCCAAACTCCTCGAGTGAACGTTTTATTTTTTCATATTCGCTATCGCCTGGTTGTAAATCTTTTCTCGGATTATAATCAGCGGGAATAAGCTTTTTAACTTCAATCTTCTCTATTATCATATTTACTCACCGCCTGATTAAATTCTTTATACCTTTTCACGTCTTCCCATGGGAATAACCAACTATCGAAATGGCCATAAACTGCTGTATCGGCATACTGAACATCTCGCAACTGTAAGTATTCAATAATCGCTGCTGGTTTTAAGTTAAATACTGCTAGAGCTGCTTGTTCAAGTATTGAATCAGAAACTTTTCCCGTCCCAAATGTATTTATTGAAAATGCGACAGGATTCGCCTTTCCGATAGCATATGAAATACTTACCTCACATTTCTCTGCGTAATCGCACCACACGATGTGCTTGGCAATATGCCTTGCCATATAAGCACCACTTCTATCAACTTTGGTAGGATCCTTTCCTGAAAATGCCCCGCCACCATGCGCTGTAAAACCTCCGTAAGTGTCAACCATCAGTTTTCTTCCAGTTAATCCTGTATCAGCTGTTGGTCCTCCAACAACAAATCGCCCTGATGGATTGATTAAAATATCTGTATTTTCATCAAACGGGAAGTCTTCAAAAACCTGCCATAAGACATTTTCAATAATATCTCTTTCAATTTCTGTTTGTCTTTTATAAGCAAGATGTTGAACAGATACAACAATTGTTTTAACTCTGATTGGTTGATTATTTCTATATTCAATTGTGACCTGGGCTTTCCCATCTGGAAAATATCCTTTAATAATTTTTCCTTTGCGGACTTCATCTAATCGTTTTACAATTTTATGTGAAAGCACTAATGGTAATGGCAGCATTTCCTTTGTTTCATTTGTCGCATAACCATACATTGTTCCTTGGTCACCTGCGCCAATTGTTCCGTAAGGCTCTTTGATTCTCTGACGAGCTTCAAGTGCTGTATCTACCGCTTGTGCAATATCTGTACTTTGTTTCTGTACATATACAGATATTTTAAAATCTGTAGGTTTGTAACCCACATCAACTAATACACTTTTTACAACATCTTTAAGATTAAGTTTTTCGCTACAGGAGATTTCGCCCGCCACGATGATTCTTCCTTTTGTCGCAAGCACCTCACATGCCATACGTGAAGCTTTGTCTTTTGTTAAACAAGCATCCAAAATACTATCTGATATTAAATCACAAAGTTTATCCGGATGACCCGCACATACACTTTCAGCTGTTAAATATTTAATCGTCATCACATTACCTCGTTTCAGTTATTTGCCTTTACGCATCGTTAATAAACGCTCCATCATATCATCTTGTGGATTCGCACCAATGAATTCTGTTGCACTGTTTTCTCTTATAATTTGATAAATTTCTAACCAGAGTCGATTGGTTTGTGTCATGAAGTTTTGACTCATAGCAACATACGGGCTTTGCATAGCATTTCCCGTTGTTGGATGTTTTGCTAAAAAGCCAAACTCTGTCACAGCTGCCTCGCACTGCATCCATCTTGCTGCACTCATAGCATACCTTTCTAAAAGTTGCGGCATGATTAAATGAGCACAGTCCCTTTCATTTAACCAATTCCACGTTTCTTCATAAATTTCTGCCGCTTCAAGAGTTGAACCGTCCTTTTCAGTGGCAGATAGCATCTCTCTTGGCGGTGGCATTTCTTGTCCTTGAAGGTCAGGTGCATGTGTAAATTCGAGCACTTCTAATTTTCGTCTACCTGGATTTCCATCTTCTAATTTTTCGTATAATGGCTTTCTTTTACGTCCAGAACCAACCCGAGCACCGCCCCTATTTGTTCCATCCTTGGCCATTTCAACACCTCATTTCTGCTCGCCCCCTATATACCCTCTTTGAAATCGCGACTTTTTGCGTGACGTTCCCCGCCCGTTGTCCACATGATAAGCTGTAGAGATTGATTACCCCCTACTCCTTCGCCAACGATCGCCATCTCGTGCGGTAATCGATGAGTGACAGGGTGTGCAAACAGACATCAGATTGCTTTCGTCATGCGTTCCACCACGTGACAGCGGTAGGATGTGATGTACTTCTTGCACTGGAGTTAGCTTCCCGTTTCGCTTACACTCCTCGCAGAGCGGGTTCTTTGCAACATAACGGTCACGTATCCTTTTCCAGGCACGTCCGTATCGCTTTGCGGTGTTTGGATCACGTTGATACCTTTCATATCTTCTTGCCTCAGCCTTCCGGTGTTCATCACAAAAGCGTTCATGCGTTAACTCAGGACATCCTGGCTGTGAACAAGGTCGCTTTGGTTTTCTCGGCATAACTTTCACCTCCAAACAAAAAAGCCCCCGTAGGATTTCTCCCACGAAGGCTTGCGATATTTCGTCTATATTAATACCATAACATGCTCAAAGTCAAAAAGCGTCCGCAATATTACTCACTTGAAAATTCAAAGAGTATTTTGATTCACTTTGATACTTTTTCCATACTACCACTATAACCTGCGTAATATCTAAATGCATCCAAGATTTTACTCACTTGCCATAAAGCAGTAGTGTCAACCTATCCAACGCTCTATTCTTTTTGTTGTAGGCAGATGACCTCTCAATCTTAAAGTAATCACAAATTGTATGCACAGCTTCGGTTCGTCTTTGGTCTTCCACCATATAAAATTCATACAGAACAAACTGTTCATCTTCAGTTAACTCATCCCAAGCAGGCTGGAACCAATTCATATATTCGATGGCCTGTCTTAATCTTTCTTTCAGCACATCAATTTTATCTATGCTAAAGACAATCCGACTTTCATTGGCTTTAGGATTGTGTACGGAAGGCATGCCATCATTCACTGGTGCACTTGGGGACAACATTCCGTCATGAAGGATTGCAATGTCGTCATCGGTATTATCTATAATGTGTTTCATACTATTATAATCTTTTATCACATCAATCGTTGCTGCTCGTTTATCTAGGTAGTGCCATACAATATTCATACAGGAATTCCCCCTTTTAACGTTGCTTTCACCGCATCAATGAGTGCTGACTGAGTATTATTCTTTTTATTTAAAGCATCCATCACACGCTCGTCCATTGTTTCTTTAGCGATTAAATGATGGATAATCACTGTGTCTGTTTGTCCTTGCCTGTACAGCCTTGCATTTGTTTGTTGGTATAACTCCAAGCTCCAAGTTAGTCCAAACCATACGAGTGTTGAACCACCCGCTTGTAAATTTAAACCATGTCCTGCGGATGCGGGATGAATGGCTGCAATTTGAATCTTTCCCTCGTTCCATTTTTTAATGGAATCACTACTTGTTAAAACTTCTACCTTAAATCGGTTTTGTATGCGGAGCAGGTCGTGTTTAAACCAATAAGCAATTAATACAGGTTTACCGTTTGCCGCTTCAATGATATCTTCTAACTTTTCGAGTTTTCGATCATGTATTTGAGTGACAGAACCGTTATCATCGTAAACTGCACCATTTGCCATTTGAAGAAGTTTATTTGATAAAGCCGCTGCATTTGAAGCGGTTATATCCTCGCCTTTTATCGTTGTAATCAAATCACGTTTCATGACATCAAGCGTTTCTTTTTCTTTCTGATTTAACGAAACAGGCATTTCATTCATGACTAAATCGGGTAGTTTTAAATAGTCCGTCCCTTTCATACTGATAGTGATATCGCTTATTTTTTCATATATCGCTTCTTCTGCCCCTGGTTTTGGTTTATATGAGAAAATCATATGTTGATTTCTTTTGTCAGGATCGAAGTATGATTCTCTGAAACGTCCGATGAACTTCCCTAATCTTTCACCCATATCAAGTAATCGGTACTCCGCCCATAAGTCCATTAAGCCATTCGATGAAGGTGTTCCTGTTAAACCAACTATTCTTTTAATGTTAGGTCTCACTTTCATTAAACTTTTAAAGCGTTTTGATTGATGAGATTTAAACGATGATAATTCATCAATAACAACCATATCAAAATTAAAATCGATACCGCTTCTAGCAATCAACCATTCTACATTTTCTCGGTTAATGATATAAATGTGCGCGTCTGAATATAATGCTTCTAAGCGCTCTTTTTCTGTTCCAACAGCAACTGCATAAGTTAATCCTTTCAAGTGACTCCATTTTTCAATTTCTTCTGGCCACGTATTTCTAGCAACCCTGAGTGGTGCGATTACTAAAACCCTATCAACTTCAAATCGTTCTAACATCAATTCATAAATAGCAGTCAGTGTAATCACACTTTTACCGAGACCCATTTCAAGAAATATTGCCGTTATAGGATTTTCTATAATAAAATTTGTTGCAAACTCCTGATATTTATGTGGCTTGAATTTCATCCAACATCCCTCCAATACTTTCAGGATCATCTAGACAAAAGACTATAAAACCTAGTGATTCTAACTGCTGTTTTCTTTTCTGCTGAAGCGGTCTGAGTTTATTTCCTGGGGCTTTCACTTCAATAAAGCCAATTTTCCCGTTTGGTAGTAACACTAACCGATCGGGCAATCCATCAAAACCTGGTGATGTTAGTTTAATAGATAAACCCTTCATATTTTTGACCGCTTCGCTTAATTTTAACTCGATAGATTTTTCTCGCATTCCAAACTCTCCTGTTCCAAACGTTTTTAAACTTTCTTACGCGCGTATATGCGTATTTGCGTGATTTCATCCTATATTCTTATATTTTCCTAATATCATATTTTTCTTGGAACATTGGAACATGTTTTTTACAAACCCTTATACGACATAGGTTGATTGCTGTTCCTAACTATGTGACGAACTTCTTTTATTTTGTTCCAGGAACATAATATTCTGTTCCAATGTGATGTTTTTGTTCCAAACTCGATTTTTTGGAACGTCACTTTTTTAATTCATACACCCACTGCGTTCCGTAAATGGGAAGTCTCTTTTTCTTTGATAAACCTGTCCAGCCACCAATGCTGGCCATAATGGTTGATATTTCGTTACCATCTATCCGTCTTAAATTGGAACGTTCCTTTTGGAAACATTCACACCAAATCTCCATATTAGAAACATGCTCCCGTTTCCAAACACCTTGTTTTGGACTATCACCAAATTCAGTGCCATTGATAAATGCTCTACGTTCAAATAAGTCCATATCGTCCCAATCGTCAGGAAGTAGCGTTTCTAAATATTCACGAACCAACCCTTCTCGCTCGTCCGATTCCATCGCCATTCGCTGTTCTTCTTTTGCTAACTGATCAATATCATGTTCAAGGTACAGCTTTTCACCCTGCTTCACGTATTCGAGTGTTTCTGCCCATATTTGCAGCACTTCTTCTTCAGTTACTTCCCACGATTTCTTTACTCCATCGCCTGGAGTTTTCACAGGCCAAAATCGTCTGTTACCTGTCGTATCCCTTAAATAACCTTTTTCAGCATTAGTTGTTCCAAAGAATACACATTGCCTTAAATGTGGTGTAACTCTTTTTGCAAAACTCGCTCGATAAATGTCGTTTTGTCGTGAAAGGAAACTCCTCAGTGTTTCTACTTCTGCTTTTTTAAGTCCAGCAAGTTCTCCGATTTCAATGATCCAGTAACCTTGTAATTTCTCAGCAGCTGTCTTATCTTTTGTGTCCGATAAACTTAAGCTGTCCGAAAACCATTCACCACCAAGCCTTGCAATAAGCGTACTTTTACCGACTCCTTGCGGACCATTTAAAACGAGCATTGAATCAAATTTAATGCCAGGTGTGAGAACTCTAGATATTGCCGCACATAATGTTTTCCTTGTTACAGCACGAACGTATGGATTATCATCCGCTCCTAAATAATCAATTAATAACGTATCGATTCGTGGCACTTTATCCCACTCAGGCAATTCATCAAGGTAATCTCGAATCGGATGATACGACCTATCATCAGCTACTTTCGCAATTGCAATATCATAATTTCTAGCTGAAAATGTTCCATAGTGCGTATCGATATAACTAACTAACTGAGCATCATCCGCATCCCGCCAATATTTAGATGGGTGCGACCAAGGTACAGGACTAACAATCTCCAAGTTGTCTGATAGCTCATTAAAAACAATACCTTGAAGGTTTTCATCATGTTCCAATATTAAGGTAAGATTTCTAAGTGTATTTTTAACTGCGCCTGTTTTATCAAGCTCAAGCTGTCCTTCCCAGTCATCTTCCGTAAACTCGATTTCTGCTTGTTCTTTTCGTTCTTCTGCAAACTGCACTTTCACTAGCTCATCCTTTAAGGCAAAATCAGTCATAGCCTTAAAAGATGGAAGTTTTGTTACTGCGGTTGAATAAGATGTTTTGTCATCTAAATCTTGAAACAAATGCAATCGAACGAGGTCAAATGCATTCAATAAGTTTCCTGAAGCAGGATCTGTTGCATGATGGCTATAAGCAAATTTTCCGTTATATACAACGACTCCCGCAGACGAATCAGCTGGGATATAATCAAATCTACCTTCCATCAAACTTGGTTCATACACATGTGATAAAAAACTTTCTATAGCTTCCTCAATAGAATAAGTCCTACAAAAAGCACCAATAATGCCATCCTTCTCTAATGGATCAGCTTGTTTTTTTATGTTTCGTTGTACAACCTCAGATTGCCTTGATGATACTGGCCATGTTGTCGTATCACGCCAATCGTCATATTTCGACAAATAGAAATCGGGATCTAATAACTCACCATCTTTTTTCTCAAAAAAGAACTCACCATTTGATGGTGTCGATGGCCAGTACATTAATCTTGAGGGTTCATATGTGGTATCATCAAAATAATCAATACCGATTTCTTTTGCGACCATTCTTGCGACCGCTGGATATTCATCTTCCGAAACATCACGTTTAAACGGAATAATTAAACGTAGCCTTGGTTTTTCAGGAATGTGTTTATGTGTTGAATATACGCAGCATTTAAAGTCATAAAGAAGTTCAATTTGATCCCAAATACCAGGTACTGCATAGTCCATATCAAGGGTAAGAAGTGAACGAGACAAAACATGTCCGTTCCTTCTTTTCCCCTGCTTTAAAGCACCGCCAACAAAGCCGCCAACATCCTTTGTTGCATCTTGTTTTGCACGATTCATTTTTCTATATTCAGCTACCGTTTCAGTTGTACGGATTGTCTGATTTACAAGATTAATAAACTCGTCCCACGTTACATCTTTGTTCTTCCACTTTCTGTCCATTCGACTATTTCCGACAGCTATTTTCATATTGATTACCTCCAATGTTTAACTGTCCATTTCAATTTTAGGTAAGATTCCTTTTGCTTTTAGTAAGTCATAGATAAACAATCGACCTTTTTGCGTCCAGTACGTATGAACTTTTGAACGATCATATCCATTACTATCTTTAAACGTATGTGTTTTAGTTGTCGTATAACCGAACTCGGCATGGTTTTGATAGAGCAACCAAATCTTCCCCTGTTTATATTGAACACCTTGTTCGTGTAAGTATTTATTTAACCAGCGAGCAGATTTTCCATAATCTTTTGCAATAACCGAAATCGCAACTGCATCCTTACAATTTAAAACAACATCGTAATAACTAGCTTTTGGTTTCATTTCAACAATTTGCTGTTCCTGGACTTTCACTGTTTCTGATAATTGATTATTTTTTAAACGCTCTGCCTTTAATTCTTCCAGTGCTTTAATCAAAATATCTGGATTAGCTAATACTTCATCCACTGCGTACAATCCATGTTTTCGAATTGACGGAAGGACGTCATGTGTAATCCATCTTCTGAATTTTTTAGCATTTGGCTTTCTTGAAAGAAAAACAATATTATAAAGTCCGCTTTCATTTACAATTGACAATTTCTGTTTTCCGCCAAGGGTGTCGAACAGACCGACACCTTTTTCATCTCCTTCTAAACGTGCAACAACATCCCTATTATTCTTGATTTCTAATGCATCACACACATCTTTTGCAACCCACCAAACACTGCCATCTTTCACAATAGTTCTTACTTCGTTCCCTTCGAAGTTAAAAGTTTTAATATTGTTCATCATATAAATGAACCTCCCACAAATAGTTGTAGAGTAAATAAATTTACCCTCACCTATATGCGAAGAAAAAGGGGGATTCGAACCCCCTAAAATTAATCTTTTCTATAAAAACTTGTATCAAATCCGTCCGCACGTAATTCCAACGTTTCTGCCCAAGGTGGAGATACGCTCATTAAATCACTGATATATTCGACCGTTACATCATTTGGTGCTTCAATCACAATTTCATCATGTACGTGCATGACAATACGAAAACCTTCATCATGAACACGTTGCAAAGCAAAACACAATAAATCTCTTGAGACAGCCTGGACAATGTTCTCGACAAACTTGGGACCATAGCTAAAAATCCGCTCCCACTTCTTTGTTGCACCAATACCTTCATAAGAAACAGATTCATTTCCAAATGTGTTTATACCAATACGTGGCTTTACATATGAAAGCCATCTGCCCGAAGGTAAACCTATGAGTAACATGCCACTCTGATATTCAAATTTTATTCCATGAGTTGCGTGGGACTTTCTTTTACGCACAGTTTCCTTTGCTGCCCGGTCAACATCCCACCAAAACTTAACAATCCTTGAATTCGACTGCCGCCAAACATCAACAAGGGGCTTCAATTCCGATTCTTCCAAACCCATATTGGTTGCTCCCATTGACATCAATGCACCAACTGAACCGCCATAACCAAGTGCCAATTCGGCAATTTTCCCTTTCTGTCTTAATGGACTGTCCTTTGTAATTTCATCTATCGGTACTTTAAACATTTGTGCAGCTGAAGCCTCGTAAATTTTTCCATGTGATGCAAACACTTCATTTCGCCAAGTTTCGCCTGCAAGCCAGGCAATCACACGTGCTTCAATCGCACTAAAGTCAACGATTATGAAGCGATTGTTCTGAATAGGAACAAATGCGGACCTTATAAGCTGAGAAAGTACACTCGGAACTGAATCATATAAAATTTGCAAAGCTTCAAAGTTCCCTTGTTTCAATAAAGCACGTGCTTCATCTAAATCAGATATATGGTTTTGTGGTAGGTTTTGAACTTGAATTAACCTTCCTGCAAATCTCCCCGTACGATTTGCACCGTAAAACTGAATCAATCCCCTCGCTCGTCCATCACGACAAACGACATTTTCCATGGCTGCGTATTTTTTCACGCTGGATTTTGCCAGTTGTTTTCTCAATTGAAGTACTTCTTTAATTTCACCTTCATTGGTTTCAATTAAATGAGTTACAGCTGCCTTATTTAAACTATCTGTTTCTACACCTTTTGTTTGTAACCATTCACGCATTTGCTTTACAGAGTTCGGGTTTTCTAGCTTAGTAATTTCCTTCATACGACTGATTAACTCGCTGCGAATTAAGTCATCACACTTAATCGCCTGAGTAACTAACTTCAAATCTAGCTTTATTCCCCTATCATTTATCAGTTGATCCAAGTAGTAGTTATCCCATTCGGCTTCAGGCATCGGAAATTTAGATAGCTTATCTTGTATCGCAATTTCCGTTTCTACATCACGTTTGTTATATGCTTTAAAATTTTCCCATCGATTTGGATCATGTTCTTTTAAATTCCTTGTCCGACCACCATTTGTTTTTGTTGGTCTACAAGGAATAGAGAAAAACCGAATTAAATCTTTACCTTCCGACATTTTTTGTATATCCGCTCCTGTTACCATTGCAGCACCTTCTAAAGATAGCGGTAAACCTAAATAAGCAGACCACACCATAGTGCATCGCCAATCGACAGGTGATAAACGTTGCTTAAAATGTTTACTTAAACAAATCCGTTCAAACTGAGCATTAAAGGCCCATTTTGTTATATCTTTATTAAATATTGCTTGTTCAATTTCAGATGGGATAGTCTCACCATTCGCTAAATCAATGACATGAACAGGTCCACTATCCACACTGTAAGCAAATAACATCACTTCGAAATCTTCTGCCTCCACATAGCGATAGACCCCGCTTTTAGCGAGGTCCACACTACTATATGTTTCAATATCAATATTTAATGTTTTCATGATAAGAAGTCATCTTCCACATCAGTAGCAAAATCTACCGATGCATCTGTTCGACCACCTAATGGCTCCCCATCACGAATCTTTTGAATGTTACCAAGGCCACAAGCAATCCCTCGGTTACCATTTGAGTTAAAAGCGTAGAAATTAATACTTACTCGAGCATATATACCTGAATAAACTTCTGAACGCTCCAAAATCGGATTAATATCGGCATCTACAATCTGTGGCGGTGTAATGCTGTTTGCATTTACAAAGAAACTATCCGCATACGCTTCATCATCTGAACGGTCAATATCTCCATCACGAAGCGGTAATTTTAACGACTGCTTGTTTGGAATCTTTCCACCAAACTTTCCACGACCTTCTTCAATTGCAGCATCTACTGCATTTTCAATCGCTTCTAATGTTTTTGTATCACTTTTTGGAATAATCACACTCACGCTATATTTTTCTTTTCCACCATTGATTGACTTTGGCTCCCACACATTTGCATAAGATAAACGCACTACCCCTGTAATTACTTTTGTTGGATTTTTTACTGTTTTCGACATAATTATTTCTCCTCCATAAATTCATTTTTTGCTGTTGATATATTTATTTCTGGACGCTTATCCGTTATTGGAACAAGCGTTGGTTTCCCTCTTGGCTTAGTAATGAAATCACCAAGTAGTTCATTAAACTTCTTTTTCCCCATCAATTTTTCCATGTTGGTTACCGTTAGCAGACTTTGCTTATAAATATCTTCATAGCCTGCTTTCTTTGCGGCTTCAGCTACCGCTTCTTCATCTGCATATTTACGATTTGACCTACCTTCTACGACTTTAAAACCTTTCCACTGTTTTCCTTGCTGAATAGCAGCATTCGTTGCATAAGCAAATATTTCATTTGCCCATTTAGTAAGGTCATTGACATGAAGTAAAATTTCAGCTATTTCATCATCTGTTAATAAAGGCGGCTTTTTAAATTCAAATTTTGCTACCTTCAAATTTTCTTCCGCCCTTGCTCTGCACTCCGCAGATGCCCTACAAAATCTACACCAGTCACCAGGGTTAAATTCACCATCTCCATTAAATGCTAAATCAGCTTTTGGTTTAAGTGTGCCTTCCGCCCATTCTATTAGACTAGTTTTGGTTATTTCAAAGGTTGAGATGTTTTCACGTCTTGGTTGATAGATGGTCATTTTCACTGCATCGATATCATAAATTGCATCAAATAGATTAAGTGCCCCTAATGCATAAAGCATCATTTGCGGGTTATTTTCTGCTTCAACTAAAACACCTTGTCCATATTTAAAATCAATAACATGAACCACATCATCTGCAACAATGACACAGTCACCTGTCCCAAAACCTTCTGGGACATAGTTCGAAAAGTCCAATCGCTGTTCAATAAGAAGAAGTGGATCTTTTGTTATTTGCTTTACTGCCGCTAATTCTTCTAAAATGAACTGGACATATTCATCGGTATAACGTTCCATCTCTTCAGAATCATAAACCGATGTTGGTTTTTCCGTTGGAATCTTTAGTGCAGTTCTAAGTTTATGTTCCCCTAGTTCATGAGCCGCTGTCCCTTCCTTAGCCGCTTCACCACTAGAATCTTCAAACTCTAATTCAAGGCGAGCCGATGGAGTACAATTCATCCATCGATGTGCCCCTGAAGCGGATAAAATAGCATGTTTCGTCATTGCAATTCCTCCGCATCTTTCATCAATGCTTCATAGTCTTGCTCTTCAATCTCACTTAGCTTGGTTGCACCGTATTTTTCAAGTAACTTTTTAATGTCAGCTGTATAACCTGCTTGGCTTTTTTGTGCAAGTAATGTACGAACTTCTTCAAGCGATATTTTTTTCTTTTCCGGCTTCGCTTTTTTAACTGGTGCTTTTTCTTCCGTTCGTGGTGATTCTTCATTACTCGCCAACACTTCAGCAATCGTCTGAAGTGAGCCAGCTAAATTTTGTAAATCAGTGACTACATCAAGAAGTAATTTTGTTCTGCTCATCTTAAGCTTCACCGCCTTTCCGAGTTTCTTTTATTTCTACTGTTTCAACCGAGTCTCCAGGTGTTATCACGAGTAGATTTACTTTCTTACCAAACAGTAAATCTAGCATTCGGCTACGTACTGTTTTTCGCTTACCTTCAACCACTCTCGTTTTTTCACCATTTTCATCTTTGACATTGATGATTACTTTGTGTTTTAGACTCATCTGGAAACACTCCTTTCTGAGAGTAATTTATTAACCTCTCACCTATAAGCGATTTTTTCGTCCTATTCGAACCCTTTTTTATGAATTAATTTTTAAAGACTCAATTAAGAGCCTTTTTGTAGTTCTTTTTTAAGCGTTTGTAACGCACCCTTTAATCTTTTTCGTATCGCCGCTTCCGAAACATTTTCTTCTTTTGCTATTTCAACATTTGATTTATTTTCAAAAAAACTTTTTTGAACAACTATCAATTGCTTTTCAGTTAAGTTCTTCATTTCATCATTTAGAGTATTTTTTATTTCATTCATTGTTTCTCCTGATTCAGCTTCTAATAAAACATTCAACGGATCACTATGAATATCCATTAAGATAGAATTACAATCAGGTTCTACAATACTCTCAAAATCTTCTATATAATGATTAGTCTTATAAACATCCCTATTCCAAGCTCGAACTTCTTCATCATCAAACGAATGATTTAATTGAATATCGATTTCAGTTACTCCATTTTCACCTGGGCGAATAACCGTTCGTTCCCCATTAGCAAACTCATAGATATACTCATTACGCTTCTTTTGACTTGTTTTGTACTTTTTTTCGATTTTTTTCATAGTTTGGCTCCTTTGGTTTTCAAAATTGAAATCCGCGAGAGCCAACTTTTTATATCCGAAAGACACAAAAAGACGACAGTGAAATACCTATAATAGGTATATGCACTGCCGTCTAGCGGTCTCGCGGACTATATTTAATTTTTCGTATTTATAACATTGGCACTGCCATCAGATAATAATTCAATCTGGGTAAGGCAATTTTTAATTTTTATTTCTATGATCTTTCTTTTTTTATTAATTCGACAAACTAATTTACCATCTAAATTCCTTACTTCTTTCAATTTCTTCCTCCAACCTTTCCTAACAGTCTTTGAACTGTGTATTAAATTGAATTACCAACATTCAATCGATATAATAATTAATAAGGATTACTGAATTTTCAAAGTTATTTTAGTAGATATAAACAAAGGAAGTTGGGGCTTCAATGTTTACTTCTTATATATCCAGATTACTAACAAATCATTAAAATGTATTTCCCATATAGTTGACATCTCTTTGATATGAATTTGACTTGTGATTATTATAGGAGGTTGGTTTAGTTGAAAAATATATTATGTTTTGGATCCTATGCAAAAATTGTAAAAAAGCATATTAATCCACCACAAACCCAAGGTAGAGTTACTGAACTTTTGCTGAATCTGGTTTTAGACAATGAAACTATTTTAACTAAAATAAATACACCTTATGTTATAACTCCTAAAATCACTAGTGAATTATTCAATCACAAAGAAAATGTTCAAACAGATATCAGAAGGGCTGCAACAACCCCCAAAATAATCGACCTATCCGAAGATTATTTTGAAGACGTTTTTTGGCCTGAAATTACTCCTACAGTTCAAAAAGTAATAATCGGTGATATTGTAAATTTAATAAAAAACGATAATAGTATAATAGGTTCGAAAAAAGAGGAATTTTTTAATACTCTAAATAATTCAAGTACCTACAAATTTCTTGCTGATACTTTCTTATATGCTTTACAGGTAGATAATCGAAACAATTCAAATAAAGAAGTGGAAACGGATATTCAAAATTTAGATACTGAAATTATCAATAGTATCGAGGAATTAGAAGTTCTCTTGGAAAGAATAGGGAATTCATTTGTACATTTCATTACTCCACCCAAACAATTAGATAAAGGTGAGTTAACATACACTAATAAACTTTTAGAAGCTTATGCTAGTGCTGAAAACAGAAAAATGTTATCTAAAAGTGAAATTGAAACGATACCAAAATACAAAAAGGATTTTAATAGAAGAAGAGAAGATTATTATGCTGCTGAAAGCGTAAGACGTGGAGCTAGAGATGCATTTTCAAACATCAGCCCCGATCCGTTCGAAGTATTAAAGGAAGAAACATATAATGGAATAGTAGATATATATGAAGATGATCACTTACATGGATTAGCTCGCTTAAGAAAAGTTATGTCTCATGTAACAACAATCAATATAGATGCATGTATCTTTAGTAAAATTCCAAATGTGATCGGACAAAAGGAAAAAAAAGGGGTTTGTCACTTATTAATAAATGATGGTGTTTTGAAAGGTTGGGTGAATATTGATGAATAAGATTTTTAACACTCCATTTGAAACATCATTGAGAATTTTAATCATTCTGGAAAGTGAACAAAGTATCTTCTCAACCGATAAGCTTGCCGCTATTGATTTTATTTCTACTTATGGTTCTGAATTCAACTTAAGTAAACAAAATTTACACGGAGAAAACACTTTTAAATTTGCAGAGTTTTCATATCGAAGAGAAATGGTTCATGATGCAATTAAAGAATTGGTTTTAAAAGACCTAATTTCCATTGAATTAACGAATAATGGATTTTACTATTACATAAATAATACTGGTATAAGCTTTATAACTAAACTAAACAGTTCCTATGCAAACCAATATAGAAGTACACTAAAAAAATGTACTGATTATATTAAGCAAAAAAATGAGCAAGAGCTCTTAAATATACTGGCTTCACATTCTTTAACTTCACTGAAGGAGGTTTAGTAAATTGACAAAATTCCATATTAAAGAACTAATCGTTTCGGGAAAACAAAAACAAACATCCACGATTAGTTTTAAAAAAGGACTAAATATAATCTGCGGCCCCTCCAACACAGGAAAAAGCTATATATTGGAATGTATTGACTATTTTTTTGGAAGTAGTGAAATCCGTTTTGATAAAAACACTGGCTATGACACATTTAAATTAATCGTTGCAACTGAAAAAGGAGATATATCTTTTGAAAGAAAAATCGATTCAAATCCGATAGAGGTACTAAGTGAAAATCCTTTAATTGAATCAAGAACATATATACGTGACGGTAAATATGACATTAATGATGTGTGGCTAAAATTAATTGGAATTACAGAAAAACATAGGATTCTCAGAACACAAGGTCTAGCTAAACAAAGGCTTACATGGCGAACTTTTCAACATATATTATTAATCAAGGAAGATGATGTGTTTATAGAAAGGTCACCATTATTGTCTACTCAAAACACTGCTAAAACACCGGCACTCGCAGCAATTTATTTTTTAATTACAGGTGAGGATTTCTCGGATTTTGATTTTGAAAAAGAAACATTAATAAGTAATGTTAAAAAGAAGGCACTGGAAGAGTACATAAATAATCAACTCAAAAGTATTGCAAAAAGAAAACAAGCCTTAAGTAATATAAAAATTCAAGATGAAAAGTATATACAAAATGAAGTGAACAAAATAGTGACGAAAATTCAAAGTACAGAAGAACAAATAAATGATGCGGTGTCTAATAGCAAAATTATATTAAATCAAATTTATACATTGAATGAAAAGTTAGCTGAAGCTAATACATTACATAATAGATATAATGCTTTGAAGACCCAATACATCTCCGATATTCAACGTTTAACGTTTATCATAGAAGGTGAGTTTCATGATCATTCCAATGACAACATTTCAAATTGTCCTTTCTGTAACGGAGCTATTACTTCTTCAGATAAACAATTGAAGTATCTGAAGGCTTCACAATCTGAATTATCAAGAATAAAAGTACAACTTGAAGACTTAAGTGAAGCAGAAAAAAACTTGTTACAAGATAAAGAGTACATAGAAATAAGATTAAAAGATCTCACCAATAAACGAGATAATGTCGAAAAACTAATAGAAGATGAATTAACCCCAAAACTAACAAAACTGAATGAGCAGTTGGAAAAATATAAAGAAACAATCGAAATTAAAAATGAAGCTAATATTATTAAACAATTAGAATCAACTTTAATAGACGATTTGAAAGAAACTTTGATTGTAGAAGAAGAAATCAAAGAAATAAAAATTAAAACATACTATGATAAAAATGTAGTTACTGATTTCGAAAACAAAATTTCTCATATATTAAAAGAATGTATGGGTGAAAACCTTAGCTCTGTATATTTTGATACAAACAAATATGATATAGTTATTAATGGAAAAGCAAAGCGATTCTTTGGTAAAGGATATCGTGCATTCTTTAATACAATATTGTCACTTTCCTTGCTAGAGTATATAAAAGAACATGGTAAATACTCACCAGGTTTTTTAGCCATCGATTCACCAATATTATCATTAAAAGAAAAAGACGATGACGTAACACCTGACACAATGAAAAATGCCTTATTCGAATATTTCAATAACCACCAACAGCTAGACCAAATTATTATCATAGAGAACGAAATTCCTAATGTTGACTACAGTAGAGCGAATATTATTGAATTTTCTAAAGACAAAAACAAAGGCAGATATGGTTTTTTATATGGAGTTCATGATTAATGTATGATTTGAGATCCTATTTATTTTTGATTTAAATCGTTAATATGTTTGTTTTTTTCTACAAACATTGCTTTGAAGGAGTAGATAAAGTGCTTTATTACACTGGAATTGAAGAGGTTATATTTTCTAAACATGAATTACTTTCAGAAGAACCTGATGAATTAATAATAATTAGCGGGTATTTAGGACCTGCTCCAATCGAACGCTTATCCGAACTTAAAAATATGAAAATAACAGTAATAGGAGGTATGTACTCTTCTGGAATTGACGCTCGATTACTATCATCATTAGAAAAAATAAAAAATGAAAATAAATCTTTAACTATTAGATTTACCAATCAAGAAATTCATTCCAAAATATATATCTGGAAATTCAAAGGTAAAATTCTTTCAGCACTTATCGGTTCAGCTAACTTCTCTTCCAACGGTTTACGAACTGATTATAGGGAGTCTTTAGCTGATGCGACAAGAGACACATTCAATCCTTTGAATATTTATTGTGATTTTATACTTGAACAGTCATCCGATACACCCCCTATTAAATCTAAGCAAAATGTAATTGATATCACAACACCAAAAGTCGCTGAAGCTGCGGAAATTTATAACATAAAACATAGCGTTGATATCCCTTTATACAGTGTTAGAGGTGGGAAAAAACAAGTGGCTAAATCAAGCGGTTTAAATTGGGGACGTGCTCGACTCACTAGCAATGCTCACGTTGCAGCGGGCGATGCATATATTAGATTACCAAAGAAAATATTAAAAAATAATCAAGCTTTATTAAAGCCCTTTGATCCAGATTTCACAACACCTGATGGAAAGCGAAAAAGAAATTCAGATCCAATTGAATTAATTTGGGATGATGGAACAGTTATGGAAGCTTCCTTGGAAGGAGTTCAGAATTTTAACGAAAAGAAGTATCCTAAACAATTAGCTTCCTTTTCATCTAAACAACCAATATTAAACGGAGAGCGTATTTCTAGAAAAAGTATCCTCGGTCGATATTTAAGAAATAGACTAGGTGTTGGTGTAGATGAAGAAATTACCATTGAAACACTTCAAAATTATGGACGCGATACAATTACACTTTCTTTAATTGAGGAAGGACTATATTATGCGGATTTTTCCATTTAAAACAACAACAAGAACCCCTAACTAACTGGTTCTTGTTGTTGTCTCTCTATTTTTTCTGTTAAATTTAATAAAGTTGGTATAACCTCGCCTAATTTTTTAGCAAACAATGGTGGTACTGCATTACCGATCATCTCAAAATTTGCTCCTTGGGATTCGTTGAACTCAAAATCATCATCAAATGTTTGTAATCTTGCAGCCTCACGAACTGTTATTGAACGTCTTTGTCTAGAGTCTGGATGTATATGTCGTAACCCATCCTTTTTTAAATGAGCGGGTATCGTATTACTTGGTTCATCCCAACGTAACACATGATACTTATGCACATTAGTTTTTTTTCCGGTCTTTTGGTAATATAACTCTATTAGTGCTTCAGATGACTTGTAAACAAAATTACCATCTTCAATGTCTTTTGCAAGACTATAAAATATTTCTTGATCTCTCTTGCTGTGAAAACGTGATGTGTGTCCGTTTATTCCACTATTATTTTCATATGCTACTCTTTTAATCGGTTCTTTTAAGGGATATATAGGCGGTAAATCAGCGATTGCATCTCTTACTGTATATTTTCGGTCGCTTTTTTTCTTCGGTAATAGCTTGTTATAAAATATTTTTAAAATCTTTTGGTAGTCCACATTATTAGAATCTTTACGAATGCCAACAATAATAACTCTTTTTCTGTTTTGTGGAACTCCATACTCTGTTAAATCTAATAGTGCGTATTTTCTCAAATCATCAATAATTTCATAGCCCTCTTTTTGTAAAGAGTTTCTTATTAAGTCAGTAATAAGCTCCCCCGTTGGAATAGCTGACAATATACCCTCAACATTTTCAAAAACTATTAATTTCGGTTTATATCGACTAACAATTTTTATATACGATTCAAATAAGTAGTTTCTATAGTCATTTCTCATACCATTTTCATCACGAATACGACCAGCCAAAGAATAAGCTTGACAGGGAGGTCCTCCTGAAATGACATCTACCTGTTGTGATTCTATAAATGTGTCAAGCCCTTCACCATCGCCAAAATTCGGATCATTTTTCCAACCAACAAATAATTCTTCTGTACGTTGCACATCAAAATGTAATACTTTACTTGAAGCTTCTCTGTCTCCATATTTACTTTCTAATCTTCTAACTAAAGTTCTAACTTGAGGTTCTAACCATTCCACAGCTGCTAATAGGTTAAAGTTTCCAGTTTGTTCGAATCCATCTACCAAACCGCCTGCACCTGCAAATAGTTCTATATTATTCAGCCTTTTCATTGAGCACCTCTCTAGCCCCTACATTTAAATGCTGATTCATCTTTTCACCAATAACCTGAGCTAATAAAGGAGGTACCGCATTGCCTACCTGTCTATATTGTTGTGTTTTTGTACCCAAAAACTCGAAACAATCTGGAAATGACTGTAATCTTGCATTCTCCCTAACTGTTGGAACTCGATTCCATTTATAATGGAAATGGTTTCTATGCCCAGTATCAATCGTTTTTGATGGCTTTTGGCTATGATAACGTGTCCAAGCTTCATTAAATTTACGAGATTCTCCGACGCCAGGAGGTAAATCTTTGTGATTTCCACCTTCCGGAACTTGACTAATTACCCATTTCACTTCATCAGTATGATTTGTTCCTATATGATTATATATCGCATCAGAATTTTCCCGCATCATCTTTTGATACTCACTTAATGGCTTTGTGGGATAATCCATAATATTTTCTCCAAGAGTATCTTCTAATGAAGGTAAATCAGATATTGCTTCAAATGTTGTAATATGCTCTTCAACATCTAAAAGCGGATCTGGGAACTTAAAATAATCGTATCCTAAATCCTTACGATACCCTACAAAGAACATTCTCTTTCTATTTTGTGGAACACCATAATCAGAAGCAAGCAAGGGTGGATCTGTTACACTAACAGCATATCCAAGATCTTCAAATGTATTAATAATTTGTTGCTTTACTCTCCCTTTATATAAAGTTGCCATACCCGGTACATTTTCTATTAAAAATGCTTTAGGTCGAAAATATTCAACTGCATGTACTACGGCAACATATAGTTTATTTCGAGAATCGTTTATATCACGTGAACCAGTTAAGCTAAATCCCTGGCATGGGGGTCCAGCAATGATAACATCTATATCTTTCCCACCTATTGCTTTTTGAATATTGTTTATAGATTTTTCTTCTTCAAACAAATCTTCCTTTAACGCTTTTGCCCCTTTAAAGTTATGGGCATATGTAAGTAAGGCTGCATCATCAAAGTCAATTCCAGCTAAAATTTTATAGCCTGCTTGTAAAAATCCCTGGCTTAATCCTCCTGCGCCAG
Source organism: Pseudogracilibacillus sp. ICA-222130 (assembly GCF_037892545.1). Classification (NCBI taxonomy): domain Bacteria; kingdom Bacillati; phylum Bacillota; class Bacilli; order Caryophanales; family Bacillaceae; genus Pseudogracilibacillus; species Pseudogracilibacillus sp. ICA-222130. The sequence continues at coordinate 2,189 of NZ_JBBKBG010000021.1, read as the reverse complement.
AGAATAAATCAATTACAGTATATTCATTACTCATCAACAATCACCTTATTTTCTCTAAATTCAACAATATCTCCAATTTCACAGTCTAATGCTCGACATATTCGTTCAAGCGCCTCTAGGGACACTCCTTGATTTTTACTCAATCTCGATAAGGTAGAAGAAGTAATACCAGAGCAATCGCGAAGTTCGGTCTTATTCATTTTTTTATCAATTGTTAATTTCCATAGTTTATCGTATGAAATGGACATTTTACAATCCCCCTATATTCTTCATATGCAGAATATTTTTCTTCATATATAGAAAACACTAACGTAATAGTATCATAAATAATGATAACAGTAAAATTAATGAACTATACAATCATTACTTCCTAATAACTAAAAAAATCTTTCCTGTCAACTCCCCTACCCTAAAGCCATTCTATCAACTCAACCCCACTTCTAGCTAACATATCGTTTCATTTCTGTTCAAATAAAAATAAGATTTCCCAGTCTGGACACTCTCCAAAATAACTGAAAAACCTTATTCTATCAACACTTCAACTCTTCTTATTCATCCACCCTAGACATCAATGCTACCAACTCGACATGATTTGTATGAGCAAACATTTCTACTGGTTGCACTTCTTGTGTACGGTAACCGCCATCTTCCAAAATACGTAAATCCCGCGCTAATGTTGATGGGTTACATGATACATATACAATTCGTTTCGGATTCATCTCTAACATCGTTTGTAAAAATGTTTCATCACACCCTTTACGAGGTGGATCAACGACGATGACATCTGGTTCAATTCCAGCTTTTTTCCACTCTGGCATAACCGTTTCTGCTTCTCCAACGACGAATTCCGTATTCGTTAAACCATTTAATGCAGCATTTTCTTTCGCATCACGAATTGCATCAGGAACAATTTCTACTCCATATACTTTTTTCGCTTTTTGCGCTAAAAATAATGATATAGACCCAATACCACAATATGCATCTATAACTACATCATGCTCATTAATATCTGCATATTCAAGCGCTTTGTCGTACAGCACTTTCGTTTGTGTTGGATTCACTTGGAAAAAGGACTTGGGAGAAATCTTAAATTTTATATCACCGATAGAGTCAATAATATGATCTTCCCCATAAATCGTTGTTGTTTTCTTCCCTAAAATGACATTCGTTTTATCTAGATTTACATTATGGACGATAGATTTCACTTCTGGATATTGTGCTGTAATACGTGCAATAAGTGCATCTTTGTTTGGAAGTTTTGCTGTTTTTGTCACAAAAATGAGCATCGTATCATTCGTTTCATAAGCCGTTCGTAAAACGACATGTCGTAACACTCCACGATGTGATTTTTCATCATATGCTTCCATTCCTAGTTCATTTAAAAGTTTGCGTAAACCTTGAACGAGCTTATCCCCTGTTTTATTTTGTATTAAACATGTTTCCATATCATCAATAATGCGGTGGCTGCGTTGTTGATAAAATCCTAAAATGATTTCTCCATCTTTTTCTCCAACAGGCAATTGTATTTTATTGCGGTAATGCCAAGGGTCTTCCATTCCTAATACAGGGTGGACTGGTACATCTGGTAAATGAGCAACCTTGTGCATCACATTGGTAACTTGGCTACGCTTCATATCTAATTGCATCTCATAAGACATATGTTGCAATTGACATCCGCCACATTTATAAAACACCGGACACGGTGGAGTTGTTCTTCCTTCACTTTGTTTTTTTAGTTCGATTAATTTTCCAAAACCAAATTTTTTGTTTGCTTTCACGATACGAATTTCTGCGGTTTCGTCTGGAAGTGCCTCAGGTACAAAAATAGGATACCCGCCTATTTTTGCGACACCATTTCCTTCATGTGTTAAATCGGTAAACATAACCGTATAATGTTCGTTCTTTTTAACTGGAGCATTTGTCTTTGCCATTATATTATCTTCCTTTATTTATTATCTATGATTTATTTTAACATACAAAAGACCTCTAGAGTTAGCTTTTAAAGGCTCTATGTTAAATGGTGTTGGTGGAAAAAATACACTGGCACCTTTTTTATGCATAAAAATAGAAAACAAGTGAATTTCCCTTTAGAATGAAAGTCGTCGAAAACCTAATCCAGGAGGGAAATCACTTGTCTCATTCTAATGATATAAAATTACTGCTTGATATACAAGATAAGAACATGGAAG